>CANHUG010000046.1 GCA_947462995.1 Verrucomicrobiales bacterium
CCCGCATCTGCTCGTACGCCCCACGCATCGCCGCCAGCTTCGGAAACATCCTCAGCAAATCCCGCTCCCGCGCCGCACCCAGCGTCTCCGCATGCAACCACCGGATCCTCTCCAGCGACGGCCCCGGCAACGCCGCCAGCGCCCGCCCACTCGTCTCCCGCACCACCCCCCACTTCTCCAACCGCACCGCCGTCTCCAGCACACAATCCTCACCAGCCTCGCGCGCCGCCGCCAGCGCCTCATCCACCGCCCCCTCCGACGCCAGGACCCTCGCCCTCCCGCACAACGCCTCATGCAATCCCCGCATCGCCCGCCCATCCCCAGGATCATTTGTCAGGGCCGCACTCGCCTGCACCGCCGCCGCTCCAAACCACGCCGCCGCTTCCCTCAGCCACCCCGCCCTCTCCAATCCCGCCGCCCACGCCGCCGCAGCAGCAGCAGACGGTGCCTCCCGCGCCGGCGGCACCGGTCGTTCCCCAGGAACACGCAGCCAATCCAGCGCCTGCCCCGGAAACTTCTCCGCTCCCCGCCGCAGCATCGCCTCATCCACTTCCCCCGCACCCCTCGACAACCTCAGCCGCGCCAGCAGCATCGCCGCCAATGGTTCCCCAGCCGCCAATCCCGCAAGGCGTCCCTCTAACACCTTCGCCGCCTCCCCCGCATCATACTTCCGCCGACTCCCCGCCGCCAGCAACTCCGCACGCGACGCCCCGTCCGAAACCCTCGCCGCCGGCAACGCACTCAGACTCGCCACCCACGCCGCCGCCAGCTCCCGCATCAATCCCGGCGCCCCCTCAGGCATCACCGCCAACGCCTGCCTCGCCGCCGCCGCCGCACGACCCGGCATTCCGGAATTCGCCGCCGCCAACCCCACCATCGCCTCCACATTCTCCGGATCCCCCTCCAGCGCCGCCCGAAACCACCGCTCCGCCGCACCATCATCCAGCCGGAACACCGCCGCCCATCCCTCACGGCAATTCTCCCCCGCCGCCCGCTCCACCCCCTCCGGCCTCCGGAACGGTCCCTCCGCAAAAAACTCATCCCACACCGGCACCGCCAGCGGATCCCCCGCCCGACCATGCATCAAATGCTCCCCCGCTCCCAGCCGCGGCAGCAGCCCAGCCAACAGCAGAAACCAGATCATCATCCGTCTCATCACCCTCTCACCCTGTCCCACCTCCCACCCCAAGTCCAGCAGCGAAACCACCCGCCGCAGCCGTCATTGTTTTTGACACTGCCCCCTCCCCGCGGACACTCGCCCCATGCAACTGTCCGTCAAAGCAGCCCTCGCCAGTTCCTCACCTCACGACGCCGTCTTCCTCTCCGGTTGGGTCCGCACCCGCCGCGACGCCAAATCCTTCTCCTTCCTCGAACTCAACGACGGCTCCTGCCTCAAAGGCATCCAGATCGTCGCAGACGCCGGCATCCCCGGCTCCGACGACCTCCACAAAATGACCACCGGCGCTTCCATCGCCGTCTCCGGCAAGCTCGTCCCCAGTCAGGGCTCCGAACAACAATGGGAAGTCCACGCCACTTCCCTCTCCCTCATCGGCCCGGCCGACGAATCCTATCCTCTCCAGAAAAAAGGCCACTCCCTCGAGTTCCTCCGCAGCATCGCCCACCTCCGCCCCCGCTCCAATCTCTTCGGCGCCGTCTTCCGCATCCGCAGCCGCCTCACCTTCGCCGTCCACCGCTTCTTCCAGGAACGCGGCTTCGTCAACGTCCACACCCCACTCATCACCGCCAGCGACTGCGAAGGAGCCGGCGAAATGTTCCGCGTCACCACTCTCCCCCAGGGCGCTAACACCCCGCCCGAACAGGACTTCTTCGGCCGCAACGCCTTCCTAACCGTCAGCGGTCAGCTCGAGGCCGAAACCTTCGCCTGCGCCCTCGGCAAGGTCTACACTTTCGGCCCGACCTTCCGCGCAGAAAACAGCAACACGTCCCGCCACGCCGCTGAATTCTGGATGATCGAACCCGAAGTCGCCTTCTGCGACCTCGCCGCCGACATGGACCTCGCTGAAGCCCACGTCAAAGACATGGTCCGCACCGTCCTCGCCGAATGCCGCGAAGACATCGAATTCTGCAACCGCTTCGTCGACAAGGAACTCATCGCCAGACTAACCATGGTCGCAGAGACCCCCTTCAAACGCCTCACCTACGAAGACGCCGTCGCCATCCTCAAGGCCTCCTCCCATCCCTTCGAATACCCTGTCGAATACGGCCTCAACCTCCAGAGCGAACACGAACGCTTCCTCACCGAACAGCACTTCAAATGCCCGGTCACCGTCTATAACTACCCGAAGGAAATCAAACCGTTCTACATGCGCCTCAACGACGACGACCGCACCGTCGCCGCCATGGACCTCCTCGTCCCTGGCATCGGCGAACTCATCGGCGGCAGTCAGCGCGAGGAACGTCTCGACGTCCTCCTCGCCAGCATGGCACGCCACTCCGTCAATCCAGAAGACTACTGGTGGTACACAGACCTCCGGAAATACGGCTCCGTTCCCCACGCCGGATACGGCATGGGCTTCGAACGTCTCCTCATGTTCGTCACCGGCGTCGGCAACATCCGCGACGTCATCCCGTTCGCACGCACCCCGGGCAGCGCGGAATTCTAACCACTCCCATGACCACCAACCCCGCCCCTCTGCGCCCCCCGTTCTTCGTCCGCTGGTGGCGGCGGCTCACCAACCTCCTCGCACTCATCGTCCTCATCCCAGTCATCTACCTAGCCGCAGGCTTCGGCCTCGGCACCATCACCCGCACAGGCTCCACCAAAGACAAAGGCGGCATCGACGTCTGGATCGTCTCCAACGGCATGCACACCAGCGTCGTCCTCCCCGCCACCGGCCCAGGCTACGACCTCGCAGCCTTCTTCGGTCTCCCCTCAGGCCCCGCCGCTCCCCGCCGTCTCATGATCGGTTGGGGCGACCGCGAATTCTTCGAACGCGTCCCCGAATGGCAGGACCTCACCGCAGAAATCGCCGCCGGTGCCGCCTTCGGCATGCACGCCTCCGCCCTCTCCGTCACCAGAGTCGACGATTCCCCCGACCTCTTCACCGACAGTCGTCGCCTCAAAGCATCCCCGGACCAGATCCGCAGCCTCGCCACTTTCATCAAGGACACCGCTGAACAACGCCCCGGCGGCGGAGCCCAGCAGTTCATCCTCAACCGCGACACCCCCGGCGAAACCTTCTACCGCGCCCGCGGCCACTATCACCTCATCCGCACCTGCAATCAGTGGACCACCGAAGCCCTCGCCGCCGCTGACCTCCCCCGCGGCTTTTGGACTCCCTTCGCCCCCTCCGTCATGCGCCACTGGCCCCTCACCAAAGCCGGCGATACCAACTGACCCATCCGCCCGGCCACACTATCACCTCCACATCACCGCCCCGGCGCACCAATCACCGCCAGCACCACATCCGCATACAACCGGTGCCCGAAATCATTCGGATGATTCAATCCGTTCCCCGTCAGCGATAAATACGTCTTCCGCGCCGCCACCGCAGTCCACACCGCCGTCACATCCGCCGCCGCAGTCCCCGCTCCCGCCAGCTTCCCCAATGCCGCCGCATACGCCGGATAAAGCTCCGGAGCCGAATGCGACCACTCCGGATTCGCCGTCATCGGGGAAATCACGATCACACTGCACCCCGACCGTTCCTTCCGAATCCGATCGCGGATCTCCCCCGTAATCGACGCAAATTCCTCAGGCGTCCGCCGCCCCGACGCATCGTTCATCCCGAACGCCAGCAGAACCAGATCCGGCCGCTCCGTCACCACCGCACCCACCTGCTCCCGCCCCCACGCCGAATCCATCCCCGAAACCGAAAGATTCTTCGCCGCCACCTTCACCCCGAACCGCTCCTCCAGCCCAGCCGCCACAAGGTCAGGATACCCTCCCTGCATCGGCGGTGCCGCCGCACTCCCTGACGCATTCGCCCCAGTCGAAATACTGTCCCCCAGTGTCACCATCCGGATCGTCTCCCCGCGCCGCAGCCGCGCCCGCAATTCTCCTAACTGCTCATCCGGAGCCGCCGCCACCTCCGGCCCCGCCCAGTCATCCGCCCCTTCATACGCCGCCACACTCTGCAAATCGTGAAACCACCGCCCCTCCCCAAACAGCATCCACGCCTTCCCGCCCCGCTGCTCCCGGTAACTGTGCGGCGCATTCGCCACCGGATGCAGCTCACCCTCCGTCTTGAACGGAATCCGCGTCCCCTCAACTAGCACAATCTCCCGCGTCCCCTCCTTCCACGTGTAATCCCGCCCCGCCTCATACGTCTTCTCCAGCGTCGCACTCCGCACCACCGGAGCCTTCAACGGCACCCGCAATAACAACGCCGTCGCCGCCCCACCCGCAGGCTTCACGAAAAACAACGGATCACTAGCCACCTTCCGCGCCTCCCAGACCGGCCGCACTTCCTTCTCCTCGCCCTCCGCACCTATCACTCCAACGCCACTCATCGCGGCCATCGTCATCACCAGTATCATTCGGCGGTCCATATTCCCTCCCCATACGCCCCCCGCCCGCTCCCCCTTTCCTCAGCGGTTCTCAGGCTGCGTCACCGTCCGCCGCTTCCCAGGCACGTCCGAAGGCGGCACTCCTTCCGGCCCGCTCTGATCCACCGGCACCGGCGCCGCCTCCCCTGGCCCGAACCCCACAGGAATCGCCACCGCTCCAGACCGCACCGCGCCACCGCCCTCCCGAACCGCCGCCGGTTCCACCACCACCCCACCGCCCGGCGTCGTCGCCGGCGGATCGCTCCTCAGAAAATACCCAGCCGCAAACGCCGCCGCCGCCAACCCCACCGGCCACGCCACCGCCGGCCGCCGCAACACCTCCGCCAGCGCCGCCAGCCACCTGCTCACCGAAAACACCGGCCGCTCCCTCCGCTCGTCCCTCAATCGCTCCCTCAACCGCTCCACCAGTTCATCCGAATACCCCTCAGGCGGGCTCTGACGCCCCTTCGTGCGGAGAAATTCCTGCAGTAATGCTTCCTTATCCATAACGTTAAAACGGGTTTCAGTGGAGGCAGTCAGAAAGCCAGGCCTGCAGCTGCTTGTGCGCATAATGCAGTCTGGACCGGACCGTCCCTTCCGACACTCCGAGGATGCGGCTGATCTCCGCATGGGGTATCCCCTGAATGTCGAACATGGTAACCACGGCCCGATGATCTTCAGACAACCTCTGCAGGGCTTCGTTCAATCGCACCTGCAATTCATGCAGCCCGGCCTCCCGCACCGGATCGGTCGCGTCCGTCAACCCGTCCAGCGCCGCCTGCGGCACCGTCCCGTCCGGCCCGTCCAGACTCAGCGTCTTCCGCCGGTTCCGCCGCTTCAGAAAATTCAGCGTCATGTTCACCGCAATGCTGTAAACCCACGTGTAAAACCCGCTGTCCCCGCGGAATCGCACCAGACTCCGGTGCACCCTCAGAAATATATCCTGCATCAGGTCGTCCGTATCCTCATGACTCGCCGTCATGTTGAACACCATCCCATACAGCCTCGGCACGTACTTCTTCACCAGCACCTCAAACGCCGCCGCCTCCCCCTCCCGCGCCCGCTCCACCAGCGCCCGGTCCACCTCCTGTTCACTCGGCTCACCCGCACTCATCGGCCCTCCCCGCTCCCAGCCCTTCGCTCCACCGTCACCGCCACACTCCCGCAATCCGCCAAGATGAACTTCCGCACCCTCACCCTCACCGCCCGCAACCGCCACTCCGCCAGCAACACCTCAGCCACTTCCTCCGCCAGCGTCTCAATCAACCGCCGCTCCCGCCCACCTGCCACCTCCCGGCATCGCTCCGCCACCGCACCATAATCCACCGTCCCTCCCAACTCGTCCCCCAAACCCCGAAACCCACGCTCCGGCCACATCCACACGTCAAGCTCCAATCGCTGCGCCACCGCACGCTCGTCATCAGGCACCCCAATCCGGCTCGCCACACCTAGCCCTTTAATCTCAATCAGGTCGTTCGCCAGCTCGCTCATCGCTCACTCAGGTTTGGCTCCGGTTCCCGCCGCCCGCTCAACTCGCCCTCACCGCTTGATGCTCGTCACCGATTGCAGAATCACACTCACCATCATGTACGCCATCGTCCCCACCAGCAGCGCCATGATGAAAATAATCACCGGCGTGATCATCGCCATCCCACGGTCAATCGTCTTCTGCAGCTCCTTGTCATATCGCTGCGCCGACCGCTCAAGCGAATGCTCCAGATCCCCCGTCTGCTCCCCAACCGTAATCATGTCCGTCAGCAGCTCCGGGAAAAATCCCACCTTCTTCAGCGACCGCGACAGCGATCCCCCTTCACCCACCATCCCGATCACCTTCTGCAGCAATCCCTTCAGATAACGGTTCACCGTCGCATCACGCGTCAGCTCCAGCGCCCGCAGCAACGGCAACCCGTTCCCCACCAGATTCGAAAGAGTCTCCAGAAACTGCACGAAAAACCGCGCACTGATCAATGGCCCGAAAAACGGCAGACTCACACTCTTCTCATCCCACCTCGCACGCCACTTCGGAATCTCCAGCAGCTTCTGAAATCCCCAGATCCCCAGCCCGATCACCAGCGCAATCGCCCACCAGTACCCGAACAGAAAATCTCCCGCCTTCATCAGCAGCTTCGCCGCCGTCGGCAACTCCTTGCCCATCGACTTCAAAAGCTGCGTCAGCTGCGGAATCAGATAGGACACAAACAGCAGGCTCACCCCGATCCCCGCCACCAGCAGACACACCGGATAAATCATCGCCGTCGTCACCTTCGCCTGCAGGTTCTGCACCGAAATCAGATACTCCGACTGGCGCTTCAAGATCTTCGGCAGCGCCCCGGACACTTCGCCCGCCGCCGCCAGATTGCAGTACAATTCACCAAACGACGGACTCGCCGCCTTCAGCGCCGACGAAAAACTCGACCCATCACGGATCCTCGACCGCAGCAGTGCCGTCACATCCTTCACCGCAGACAACTCATCCCGCGACTCCATGATCCGCAGCGCCGGCTCCAGCTGCAGCCCCGCTCCTAGCAAATCACTCAGCTCCTCCGTCATCATGATGATGTCAGCCTTCTTCAGCTTCACCGGCTTCATCTGCGCGATGTCCTTCGCCTTCGCCTTCGCCACCGCCTTCTCGCTCATCGGCTTCCCGGCCTTGTCCAGCGGCGCATCCTTACCCTTCCCCGCCGCCTTCGCATCCGCTGCCTTCGCTTCCGCCTCCACATCCTCCTTCAGCTTCACCGCCACAGGCTGCAACCCGTTCCGCTCCAGCCGCCGCAGCGCATCCGGCCGGTCCGTCGCATTCATCTCGCCAGCCGCTTTGCTGCCGTCCCGCTTGAGTGCTGTATAGGTGAAGACTGACATAGTTTGGACCGCAGGCGGTGTTCAGCTGTTCTTCTCGTTCAATCAGGCTCACCGATCATCATGTCGGCCGCCGTCGCACTAACCACTTCTTCAAGCGTGGTGTCCCCGTCAAAGCACTTGTAGATCCCGTACTCACGCATCGGAATGAATCCCTGCTTCAGCGCCATCTCCTTCAGCTGCGCCTCCGTCGCACGCTTCGTGATCAGATCCTCAATCTGCTTCGTCACCACACAAATCTCGTAAATCGCCATCCGGCCGTGGAACCCGGAATGATTGCACGCATCACATCCGCCCGGCTTCGCCGTCATCACCCGCCGGTTCTCCGGCGACCGGAACCCGACCGCCCGCAACTCCGCCGCCGTCACCTCACCCGGTTGCCGGCACTTCGTGCACAGCTTCCGCACCAGCCGCTGCGCAAGGAAGCACCGCACCGACGCCGCCACCAGAAACGGCTCCACCCCCATGTCGATCAACCGGCTGATCCCCGAAATCGCATCATTCGTGTGCAGCGTGCTGAACACAAGGTGACCAGTCAGCGCCGCACGAATCGCAATCTCAACAGTCTCAAGGTCCCGCATTTCCCCGATCATCACAATGTCAGGATCCGCCCGCAGAATCGACCGCAATGCCGTCGCAAATGTCAGGTTGATCTCGCTCTTCACCGCAATCTGCACCACCCCCTCGATCTTGTTTTCCACAGGATCCTCCACCGTGATGATCCGGCTGTCGATCGTGTTCAGCTCGCTCAGAAACGTGTACAGACTCGTCGATTTACCCGACCCCGTCGGCCCCGTGATCAGCACAATCCCGTTCGGCAGCTTCAGCATGTTGTCGATCACATTCCGCACCTGCGGAATCATCCCCAGCTTGTCCAGATTGAACTTCTGCTGGTTCAGCAGCCGCAGACTCACCGTCTCCCCTAGCACACTCGGAATCGTCGCCACCCGCACGTCGATCTGATTGCCGTCCAGCTCCAGCCCGATCCGTCCATCCTGCGGCAGCCGCCGCTCCGCAATGTCCAGCCGCGCCATGATCTTCAGTCGCGCAATCACCATGTTCTGCAGCGCCTTGATGTTCTCAGGAACCGGTACATCCACCAGCAAACCGTCAATCCGGTACCGGATCCGCAGGAAGCTTTCCATCGGCTCCACATGAATATCCGTCGCCCGCTGAGTCAGCGCCTGCCGGATGATCTGATTCACAAACTTCACCACCGACGCCTCATCGTCATCATCATCAATGATGTTCGTCTCCTCACCCATGTCCAACCCCTGCGTGTCCGCCAGATCTCGTCCCTTCAAAATCGCCTCAAACGTGTCCGCACCCACCCCGTACAGCTTCTGAATCCCCTGCAGCAGCCGCGTCCGGCTCGCCATGTGCCACTCAATCCGGCACGGAATCGCCTGCGCCACCGCATGCCGCGCATGGTAGTTAAACGGATCATACGTCGCCAGCGCCAGCACCGGCTCTCCCTCCACATGCCCCTCAGGCACCGGCATCGGCTCTCCCTCCTCATCCATCTCCCCCATCATCCGCGCCGGATCCCCGTACCACAACGGCAGCAACCGGTGACGCAACGCCACCGCCGCAGAACACACTTCCTTCAGCCGCCTCGCATTCCGCGGCTTCAAATCACTCTCCCAGTGCAACCGCAGCCACTGGCTCAGATTCCCCAGAAAATCCTCCTCCGGCATCAGCTGCGCATCCAGCAGATCATCCACCACACTCCGCTGCGCCTGCGCCGACTGCGCAATCACCGCCACCACCGCCTCCTGATTCTCAGCCCCGGCCGCCTCGGCCGATCGAACCAGCATTTCATTCATCCGTTGGGCAAGCGAGGACATGGCAGATAGCGTTGAATAAAGGGGAAAATCAGAAGCACCGCGGTCGTAACCCGGCGCTCCCTTCGGACAACGGCATTTCTTCCCGCGTTCAATGTTGCGGACGGAATTTCCACCCCGCTCCCCCTCTCCGCCCGCCCTCAATCCGGTTTGCTCACCCCCACCCACCCCCGTATCCTCCCCCTATGCCCCACCTCGCCCTTCCTCCAGCCGCTCCCCTCTCCCGCCGCCACTTTTCCCGCCACCTCCTCGCCTCCCTCCCGGCCCTCTCCCTCCTCCCCTCACGCGCCGACTCCCCCCCGCCGCTCCCAGACGGTCTCTACTCCGAAATCACCACCGAACGCGGCACCATCATCGCCGAACTCTTCTACAAAAAAACCCCGCTCACCGTCACCAACCACGTCGGCCTCGCCGAAGGCACCCTCGGCCCCAACCCCGGAAAACCCTTCTACAACGGCCTCACATGGTGCCGCGTCGTCCCAGGCCTCGTCGTTCAGGGCGGCGACCCCACAGGCACCGGCAACGGCGACGCCGGCTACCTCTTCCCCGACGAAATCGTCCCAGGCCTCCGTCACGACGCCATCGGCACGCTCCAGATGGGCAACGACGGCCCAGACACCAACGGCTCCCAGTTCTGCCTCATGCTCAGCGCCCAGCACCGGCTCAACTACGAACACTCGGTCTTCGGTAAAGTCGTCCGCGGCCTCGACCTCCTCCCGCTCATCCGCCAGGGCGACACCATGAAGGTCCGCATCCTCAGAATCGGCCCCGACGCCGCCGCCTTCAAAGCCGACAAAGCCTCGTTCGCCTCCCTCCAATCCTCCGCCAAACGCTACTCCGGCCCGCGCGATCCCGGCCCCGACGCCCCATTCCACGACCCAGACAATCTCCTCCCCTCGGAATGGGAACGCGCCCGCCACTTCAACTTCAAACTCGCCAACTTCACCCGCTTCACCGACCTCCACCTCGCCGCCCGACTCTTCAAAGTCCGCCCCGAAGCCGCCCGCGGCACCCAGCTTGCCTCATGGCTCCAATCCGAAGCCGCACGCCTCGGCACCAGCTCCAAAGGTGCCCTCGCCGTCTACTTCGAGCAGGAAAATCAATGGCACTTCCTCATCGGTTCCGCCTCCCTCCCGTTCTTCGCCGCCACCAACCCGCTCGGCCTCCCCCTCAAATCCCCGCTCTCCACCGAAGACGCCCTCGCCGCCTTCCTCGCCGACGCAACCTCCCGCGCCGACACCACCATCGCCACCGCCACCTCACGGCTCGCCCCCGGCGAGTCCATGACCGCCGCCCGCAAGCTCAAACTCCTCACCGACGCCGTCCTCGACGGGCTCATCTTCAAACTCGAAACCTCCCTACCCTGACCATCCCTAACTCCTCGCTCAGTCCCCGAAAAGATTGCCCAGCCCGCCAAGCATCGACCCCTGATCGTTCCGCGCCGTCCCCACAGAATTCGCCAGCACCCGGTCCGCCAGTCGCGAAAACGGCAGGCTCTGCAGCAGCACCGTCCCGTGCCCTCTCAGCGTCGCCACAAACATTCCCTCACCCCCGAACACCATGCTCTTCAGGTTCCCCGCACGCTGAATGTTATACTCGATCCCCTTCGTGAACGCCACCAGACACCCCGTGTCCACAATCAGCGTCTCACCCTTCAGCTCCTTCTTCATCACATGCCCGCCCGCATGAATGAACGCACGCCCTTCCCCGTTGATCCTCTGCAGCACAAATCCCTCACCGCCGAACAACCCGGTCCCTAACCGCTGCGCAAAAGCAATCCCCAGCTGCGTCCCCATCGCCGCACACAGGAACGAATCCTTCTGACAGATAATCTCCCCACCCCATTCCTTCAACTCCAGCGGAATGATCTTGCCAGGATACGGCGCAGCAAACGCCACCCGCTTCTTCCCCGTCCCGTGATTCGTGAAATGCGTCATGAACAGGCTCTCCCCAGTCAGCGCACGCTTCCCAACCTGCTTCATCTTGTCCCAGAAACTGTTCGTCGGCGACGTCCCGTCTCCCATCTTCGTCTCAAACCGGATGTCGCTATCCATATAATTCATCGACCCAGCCTCCGCAATCACCGTCTCCCCCGGATCCAGCTCGATCTCCACAATCTGCATCTCACTCCCGAACAGCTCGTAATCAATCTCATGCGCCGCCCCCGTCGCCCGCAGCGGCGGCGGCCCCACCCGCGCCGCACCACCTCCCGCCAGATCCGGTCGCACCACCCGCAACGGCTTCCAATCCGCCATCCCTTCCTTCCACACCAGCGTCTCCGCATTCACCGCCCCGCTCGCCAGCAATCCTGGTAAATCACTCTCATCCGCGGTCAGCTGCTGACGATTCGGTCCGGAATAATAAATGGCGGCCATGGTCTCGAAATGTTGGGGGTTGTCTCCGCTCACCATACGCACCTCCGCGCTCCGCGAAACGGTTTTCTCGACCCCCTCCTCACCCTCACTCATGAAAAGCCCGTGAACAGGCAGCCCATTGACTCCCCCACCCCATTTCCCTTACTCTGACGTTCCGCATGAATCGCGCCGTGCCCATCCTGCTGTCTGCCGCCGCACTCCTGTGCCCGGCAACCGCTCCAGCACGCCCCAGCGCCCCTTACATCTCCGAAATCCTCGCCCGCAACACCACCGGTATCACCGACGAAGACGGCGACCGCACCGACTGGATCGAACTCTTCAACCCAAACGGCCAGCCCTACGACCTCACCGGCTGCTCCCTCTCCGACAATCCCGCTGAACCAGCCAAATGGGCCTTCCCAGCCCGAATCTCCATCCCCGCTGGCGGCTACCTCGTCGTCTTCGCCAGCGGCAAAACCCGCGCCACCGCCGGCCTCCCCCTCCACACTTCCTTCAGCATCGCCTCCGCAGGCGAATACCTCGGCCTCACCGACGCCACCGGCAGCGTCATCTCATCGTTCTCCCCAGCCTATCCGCCCCAGGCCGCCGACGTCTCATGGGGCGTCATCTCCACCGTCCCCTCCCTCCGCTACGCCGCCTTCAATTCCCCCACCCCAGGCACCGCCAACAACACCGCCAGCGCACCAGCACCCCCAGTCTCCTTCTCCCCAAAAAGCCGCACCTTCCCAGCCAACGCCCCCATCTCCGTCGCCATCACCACCCCATGGCCCGGCCCCGTCATCCGCTACACCACCGACGGCAGCGTCCCCAGCGCCACCTCCCCCATCATCTCCGGCCCCATCACCATCTCCGCCACCACCCGCATCCGCGCCCGCGCCTTCGAACAAGGCCGCCCAGACGGCCCGCTCCGCAGCGAATCCTTCCTCGCTCTCGACCCCGCCGCCGCAGACTTCACCTCCAACCTCCCCATCGTCCTCACCCACCTCTGGAATTCCGGCCCGCTCCCCACCTCCGAAGCCCCGCGCGAAGGCACATGGATGATCTTCGAACCCTCCACCACCTCATCACTCTCCCGTCTCTCCAATCCACCCACCCTCTCCGGCTACGGCCGCTTCGAACGCCGCGGCTCCTCCACCCTCACCGCCGCCAAATACTCCTTCTCCCTCGAAGCATGGGACGAAAGCAACGCCGACCTCCCCATCGCCCCCTTCGGCATGCCCGCGGAATCCGACTGGATCCTCCACGCCCCCTTCCAGTTCGACCGCTCCCTCATCCGCAACAATCTCCTCTATCAACTCAGCCGCGACGCCGGCCGCTACGCCCCGCGCACCCGCTTCGTCGAACACTTCCACAGCACCACCGACGCCCTCGTCAACGGCGCCGTCTCCGGCCCCGATTACTTCGGCGTCTACTCCTTCATGGAAAAAATCGACCGCGACGGCGATCGCGTCGATGTCGAAAAACTCTCCCTCCTCGACAACGCAGAACCAGAAATCTCCGGCGGCTACATCCTCAAAATCGACCGCCTCGACGCCGGTGACTCAGGCATCGCCGCCGCCAACCAACTCCTCGGCCTCGTCTACCCAAAGGAACGCTCGCCCGACCCCGCCCTCATGGCCAGCGCCCCCCAGAAAATCTGGCTCCAGAACTACCTCAACTCCATGTGGTCCGCCCTCAATGCCCCGGACTTCTGGAAACCCGACTCCGGCTACGCCAGATTCATCGACCCAGCCGCCGCCATCGACCACCATCTCCTCAACACCTCCGCCAAAAACGTCGACGCCCTCCGCCTCAGCGCCTACCTCCACAAACCTCGCTCCGCCCGTCTCTCCCCAGGCCCAGTCTGGGACTTCGACCGCTCCATGGGCTCCGCCGACGGCCGCGACCTCAACCCCCGTTCATGGCGCGGCGAAGGCGGTGACCTCGGCACCGACTTCTTCCACTACCCGTGGTACGCCGAAATGTTCCGCGACTCTAACTTCTGGCAGGCATGGATCGACCGCCTCGACGCCCTCCGCAACGGCCCCCTCCACACCGACCGCGTCCACGCCCTCATCGACCAGCTCGCCGCCGAACTCAACCCTTCACCTCTCCCCCCGGGCCTCACCGCCTCCCCCGCCTCACGCAACCAGCTCCGCTGGGCCCCCTCCACCTTCACCCCCCGCCCCGCCAACACCTCCACCCCAGGCACCGACGGCTCCTTCGCCGGCGAAATCGCATGGCTCCGCAACTGGTGGGCCGCTCGCCTCGCCTTCATCGACGGCCAGTTCACACGCCCGCCCACCGCCTCACCACCCCAAGGCACCGCCTCCCCGGACACCTCCGTCTCCCTATCCTCCCCCAGTCTCTCCGCCCCAGGCGCAAAAATCTACTTCACCACCGACGGCTCAGACCCGCGCCGCTTCGACACCACCCACGATACCCAGGAACCCACCGTCACCTTCATCCCAGCCATCCACCCCATCCGCGGCATCGTCCCTAACTCCCCCTTCAACTCCACATGGGGCTCCTCATGGCGCGGCACCGACCTCAACGAAAACGGCGACCACACCGACGACTTCGACGACTCCTCATGGCACGCCAACCCCAAAGGCTCCATCGCCGGCGCAGGCTACGACGACAACACCGGCCCCGCCTCCATCAGCTACCTCCCCTTCATCGGCCTCCGCTGGCTCTCCGCTCCCTCCGGCGACAACTCCAGCGTCATGAAATCCGTCAACCAGTCCTGCTACCTCCGCATCCCTTTCCAAACCGACGCCGCTTCCCTCAAAGACCTCGTCTTCCTCAACCTCCGCGTCCGCTTCGACGACGGCTTCGTCGCCTTCCTCAACGGCGCCGAAATCGCACGCGCCAACCCGCCCCCCTCCTACCCAGCCACCCCGCTCGCATGGAACGCCGCCGCCCGCGCCACCAACGCCGACTCCAGCGCCATCCAGGAAGCCGTCTTCAACGTCTCCTCAGCCATCCCTCTCCTCCACCCAGGAAACAATCTCCTCGCCATCCACGGGCTCAACTACGGCCTCACCAGCTCGGACTTCCTCTTCCAGGCCACCCTCGCCGGCGGCCCTGCCTTCTCCGACGCCCCGGAACCCTCCCCCTCCGCCATCGAATACTCCTCTCCCATCCCCATCTCCTCCCCAACCATCATCACCGCTCGCACCTTCAACCCAGCCACCCCATCCGACCCCCCAACCCAGAACGGCGGCGGCTCAGGCTCCGTACCCAACGGCTCACGCTGGAGCGCCCCAGCCAAACTCCAGTACTTCCCAGGCGCCATCCCCGCCTCACCCCAGAACCTCGCCCTCTCCGAATTCCTCTACCACCCAGCCCCACCCTCCGCCTCAGAAACCGCCGCCGGCTTCCTCTCCGAAAACGACTTCGAATTCATCCGCCTCACCAATTCCTCAAGCTCCCCCATCGACCTCACCGGCCTCACCTTCACCGCAGGCATCTCCTTCTCCGCCTCACCCAACCTCCAGAACCTCCTCCCACCAAACGCCAGCACCGTCATCGTCCGCAACGCCCGCGCATGGTCCGCACGCTTCGGATCCCTCTGGCCCATCCTCGGCGAATTCTCAGGCCAACTCGACAACGGCGGCGAATCCATCTCCCTCCTCTCCGCCTCAGGCCAATCCATCGCCAGCTTCACCTACGACGACCGCTCCCCATGGCCCAATGACAGCCCCCGCGGCTTCTCCATCATCCTCTCCCCAAACCTCCCGCCAGACCAGCCAGCCTCATGGTCCCCCTCCCTCGACCCAGGCGGCTCAGGCGTCCACTCCTTCTCCTCATGGCGTCAACGCCACTTCCCAGACGCCCCTGACCCCACCGAATCCCTCGCCCTCGCCGACCCAGACGCCGACGGTCTCCCCAATCTCATCGAATACGCCCTCGCCTCCGACCCAGCCCGCCCAGGCCCAGTCCCCTCCCCCTCCCTCTGCCTAAACCCGTCCCTCTCCCTCTCCATCTCCCGACGCATCACCTCAGACCTCTCATGGTCCCCGGAAGACGTCTCCACCCCCTCCAACCCCACCCTCATCCCCTCCCTCCCAACCACCTCCCCTCTCTCCACCTCCACCGAATCCGCCTCATGGCCCCTCCCCATCTCCCCTCCCCCTCACCG
>CANHUG010000047.1 GCA_947462995.1 Verrucomicrobiales bacterium
ATGGCCCCGTCCGGTCTTCCCCGGGATTGAACAGCGAATGCTCGAAATCATGCACGAAATACACAAACCCGCGCCCGCCCGTCCGGTCCCGCGCCCCGAACCAGTTGTTCGCCGTCTCGTTCCCCAGAAAGGCCGACGTCGCCCCGTCCAGATTCCCGCTCCAGAACGTCAGCAGCATGTAGTCAATCAACGCGTCAGGATCCAGAAGCACCGGCGACCCATTCCGCGTCACCCCGTCAGCACCCAGCCCCTGCATGTCATAATAATCCGCCGCCGTCAGCGCCCGCCGCGTGAACCCTCCAGGCACCGTCACCGGATTCGCCTTCCGCGCCAGCTGTATCCACGCGTCCTCATACCCGTCCGTCACCCCAGTCACATAACCCTCCGATTGCTCGCACTTCACCACATCCCAGTTCGCCTTGTCCCCGCCAATGTACTCCGAGCAATGATCCGCCTCCGTCCGCTCATCAAACTCATACAACCCCCAGTACTGCCCATTCAGATACAAATGCACGTACTTCACATGACTGTCAGGCTTCCCCATATCCACATGCGTCTGCCGCGTGAATTCCTCCCTCAGAAAACTGTTCGCAGGGTCCCCTCCGAATGACCACGAGTAATTCTGCGACGTCCGCAGGTCGATCTGATTGAACGTCTCCGCTCCAACATCCCCAAAGACAGGGTAATTCAGCTTCGCATCCCCGTACTCCGCACGGAAATACAAGTGAAACGATCGCTTTGGATTGTCCGCACTCCTCGAAAACCCTCCACGAATCCGGATCCCGCAGTTCGCTTTGATCCCCCCCGCCGGATCATTCAGTATCTCCATACTCGCCTGCCGCTCCCATCCCAATCCCCGCCCCCCGGCATTCACATAAATCCCAGTCCCCGCATTCCACAGATTCGCAGGATCAGTCACCATCGAAACACTCGGTATCGCCAGCAGCGCCGCCTTCACCCTCGCCACCCCGCCAATCGCCGCATTCGTGCTGTTCACAATGTCAGGGTCCATCCCGTAATCAATCGCCTGCCCGTTCACAGAATTCCCAGGCGCAGGCCAGCCCGGTCCCGGCGCTGCACCCGTCGGCGACTGCACCACAATGTCATCCGGAATCAGATAACTGTGCGTGTCCACATTCGTCGCCTCCCAGTTCTCCTTGTACGCCATCGCCCGCAGCACCGTCGTCCGACCAATACTAACAGGCCCGCTGTACAGCGTCCCGTTCGTCGGCGTCGGCTCGCTCCCATCCGTAGTATAACGAATCAATGCCCCCGGCGTCGCACTGCTGATCGTCACCGCAAACGGCACCGCACCCACCACCGCATTCGGATAAAATCCCCGCCCCGGCGAAAACACCGTGTCCGCCACCTTCCCAAGGCTGTCCGGAGCCGTGTTGATCCCGCCAGGCGTCGGACGATTGAAAAACGCACTCTCCATCCCGGCCGGCAATGCCCCCGCCACCAGCTCCGGCAGCACCAGAAAATTCCCGTCCGCCGCCGTCACATTCATCCCGTGCACCGCTAGCAGATTCGTCCCGTTCACCAGCCCAGGCAGCGCCGCCGTCACATTGAACGCCGTCGCCACCGTCGACACCTCACCCGGCCGCGCCGCACTCGCCACCCCATTCCACACCGTCCCCGCCGGCGCATTCGCCTCGCCAATCATCACGCCGTTCAGCCACGCCCGGAACCCGTCATTGTAACGCATCAGCAGGCTCGCACTCGTAAACCCGCCCGCACCAGCCGCCACCGTGAACGGCACCCTCACAAAACAGGACGCATTCACATTCCGCATCGCCCCTTCAACATTCGTCCGCACCGCCGCCGTCGTCACCGTCCCCACCGGAGTCGTGAACGCCGCCAGCCCGCCTCCCGCCACATCCCCCACCAGCCGGAAACTGCTGTCCCACGCCGTCACCGCCCCCGCCCGCGCAAACAACTCCCCTTCGTCACCACCTCCACGCTCCCAGAAATAGGCATCAATCACATGATTCCCCGCCGTCAGCATCACCGTCCCCAGATGGTCCGCCGGCCCATGCAGCGTAGGATCGTTCATCACCACCGCCCCGTCGATCGTGATCTTCCCGCCATCGTCACTGTTGATCCCGAATGTGTAAACCCCAGCCACCGGAATTGTGATCGTCCCCTGCGCCCTCACCACATAGTCATCCTGCGCCCACAGCGGCAGCGGATTGTTATTACCGTAACGCCCGTCCCCACCATTCCCAAGCACGTTGAACGTCGGCTGCACCCACACCTGCTCGTTCGCAATGTCACTGTGTCCGCTCGGCCGCGACAACAGCAACTCCGCCGACGCCTGCGTGTCCAGTGTCCCCGTCGCCGTGTTCTTGGCCCGCACCGTGATCGTCAGCCCAGGCACATTGAAACCGAACCCTAACCCAAGCGGCCTGTTCAGCGTCCAACCCGCCGGTGTCACCGGAGCCGTGTTCCACGTCCCCGCCAGTGCCCCAGCACTGCCCGGCACCAGATACGACGCACTCGCCCCATCCGCCACCAGCACCGTCCGGTTGAACATCAGCCCAAACCCCCGGTCCGTATCCTGCGGCGGATACTTCGGCGCATACTGCTGCTCCACCGTCACACCATCCGGCCTCACCAGCGCCAGATACTCGCCACCCTTCGCCAACGAAAAATTCGTGTGCAGCACCCCACCCGCCACACGCCGGTCCTTTCCCGACGCAAACACCACCAGAAACTCCCCCGGAGCCATCGTCACCGCCGGAAACCGCCACTTCCCCAGACTCCCCGCACTGTCCGTCAGGCTCCATCCCCCAATGCTGAACGGTACCGTCGACGGATTGTGAATCTCAATCCAATCCTGCACGGTCCCATCCTCGTCCCGCAACCCGCTCACATTGTCCGCCACAAACTCGGATATCACCGGTTCGGCCACCAACTGACCTGCACCCATCATCAGCGCCGCCGCGCCGATTCCATAAAGCCTCGAAGAAATAGTCATGATCCATTTGGGGGCTGCGCAGCGGAACTCGCAATTCAGGGGGGGAAATCGCGCGGTCCCGCAAAGACCCGCAATCTTCACACCATACACTCGCCAGCATTAAAACCAGCCCAATTCCATCCTCCCGCGCCACGCGCCGGAACCTCCATTTAACGGAGGCCCGCCAGTCAGCTTCCCACTCAATCCCACTTCACTTCGCCAGCGCCAGAAACACCAGCAGCAACACCCCAAGCCCGAACAAAAACGCATACCCCTGAATGTTCCCCACCTGCAATCTCCGCAGCATCCCACCAGCCCCAGACGCCAATCCAGCCGCGCCACGCACCCCAAGCCCGTCAATCAGCAGCCCATCCAGTACCTTCACCACCGTAGCCAACCCGTCCTGCGCCACCGCAATCAACTTCGCATACAGCTCGTCAAAATAGAACTTGTTCGCAAACAACTTGATATTCACCGGATCCCGATCCCGCCCGCGATACAGCACAAAGGCCGCGCCAGCACCGACAATCAGCGTCGCAATCGAAACCATCCCCACCACCCCGAAATGCCCGTGCGCAGGAAGCTGCTCATGACCCAGAATCGCCCCAGCCACCGCACCAAATCCTCCAATCACACCCATCACCGCCAGAATCACCAGCGGCACAAACATCACCGGAGCCACTTCATGCGCGTGCCCAGCCCCATGCTCATCCCGCGCCTTGCCCAGAAACGCCACCACCACCAGCCGCGTCATGTAAAAAGCCGTCAGCAACGCCGTAAACGCCGCCAGCACAAACAACACGCCTCCCTTCTCCTTCGCCGCCTCCAGAATCGCTTCCTTCGAATACCAACCCGAAGTCACAAATGGCACCGCCCCCAAGGCCGCCGTGCACGCCGCAAAGGTCGCAAAGGTCACCGGCATCTTCTTCGACAACCCACCCATCTTCCAGATATCCTGTTCGTGGTGGCACGCATAAATCACCGCCCCGGACCCAAGGAACAAACCAGCCTTGAACCAAGCATGCGTGAACAAATGGAACATCGACGCCTCCGATGCCCCCAATCCCACCGCCATCACCATGTACCCAAGCTGCGACAGCGTCGAATACGCCAGAATCCTCTTAATGTCATTCTGCTGCGTCGCCATCAGCGCCGCCAGCAATGCCGTCACCCCGCCAATCCACGAAATCACCTCCCCAGCGTGCGACACCCCCACCAGAAACGACACCCGCACCATCATGTAAACCCCAGCCGCCACCATCGTCGCCGCGTGAATCAATGCCGACACCGGCGTCGGTCCCTCCATCGCATCAGGCAACCACACGTGCAGGGGGAACTGCGCACTCTTCCCAACCGTCCCGCAAAACACCAGCAGCGTCGCAATCGTCAGCGACGAGATCTGCGCCGCGCTCAACCCAGCCACCTCCATCGCATCCACCTTCTCCTTCATCCCGTCAAACGTCAGCGCCCCAGTCATCGACCACAGCAGCAGGATCCCGATCATGAATCCGAAATCCCCAATCCGGTTCGTCAGAAACGCCTTCTTCGCCGCATCCGCTGCACTCGCTTTTGTATACCAATGCCCAATCAGCAGATACGAACTCACCCCCACCAGTTCCCAGAAGATGAACATCATCGGGAAATTGTCCGCGTACACAATCCCCGTCATCGAAAACATGAACAGCGACAACCCAGCGAAGAACCGCGCCTTCCCAGCGTCATCCTTCATGTACGCCAGCGAGAAAATATGCACCAGCGTCCCAATCCCCGTCACTACAATCATCATCCCACGGCTCAACGCGTCATTCTTCAACGCAATGTCCAGACTCAACCCTCCCGCCTGCGACCAGTTGTAAAGCACCGCAGACTCCGCCGCCCCTCCCTTCATCAGCACCCCAATACTCAGCACCAGCGTCAGTAGCGCCGATCCCGTGGCAACAAGCGCACTCACCCCAGCACTGCGCTTAAGCACAAGCAGGATCAGCACCGCAGAAAAAAATGGCAGCAGCAGTATGACAGCCGGACTGGAAATGGTCATGGTTGCAGAAAGTTCTTCGGTTTCCTAACCGCTCAGTGACGTGATGTCCTCCACATGCACCGTCCGCTTCGTCCGGAACAGCGCCACAATAATCGCCAACCCCACCGCCACCTCGGCAGCCGCCACCGTGATAATGAAGAACACCAGCATCTGACCATCGTAATCAGGCAGACCCCCAGTCGGCCGGAACCTCGAAAATGCCACAAGGCTCAGGTTCGCCGCACTCAGCATCATCTCCAGACACATGAAGATCACAATGATGTTCCGCCTCAGCACCACTCCAGCCAGCCCGATGCCAAACAACAGGCCGCTCGCAATCAGATAATCATTCAGGGTTACCATGGTCCTCAATGCTCAGAGTTTCATTCGCCGCGCCCCGACACCACCCGGTCCTCTCGCCGGCTGATCACAATCACCCCAACCGTCGCCACCAGCAGCAGCACCCCCACCATCTGCAGCTGCAGATGATACCTCGTAAACAGCGCCTCGCCCACCAGCTTCGTGTCCGGCAACGTTCCCCGCTCCAAATCCGCCGTAATCCCGGGACTCACATTCCCAGCCGCACGCCGCTCCGCCGCCGCCTCCGACAACTGCAACGGTACCCGATCCAACGGCTTCCGCCCAGCCTCATAACCCGAAAGCACTCCCCCCAACTGCACCACAAAACCCACCACCAGAGCCGCTCCACCCACCACCGCCACCTTGTTGATCCGCCGCCGCTGCTCCTCCCGGATGTCCATCAGCATGATGATGAACAAAAACAGCACCATCACCGCACCCGCATAAACCAGCACCTGCAACACTCCCGCAAAATACGCATTCAGCGACACATACAGCGCCGCCAATCCCGCAAACGACACCACCAGCGACAACGCACTCGACACCGGATTCCGCAACAGCACCACCGCCGCTCCAAACCCGAGCATCACCGCAACAAATAGGTAAAACAATGGCTGGGGCATACCGTTACTTCAGTTCATTCCACTTGTTGACCAGTCCGTCGCGGACTCCGCCAAGCTCGTAAAGACGCTTCTTGTCGTGCACCATCTCCTCACGCGTCGTCCCCGTGATCGCATAATCCTTCCGCAGAAAAATCGCCTGCTCAGGACAAACTTCCTCGCACATCCCACAGTAAATGCACCGGATCATGTCAATCTTGAACTCCCGTGGCCGCTTCTCCACCTTCGCCCACTTGTCCTCAGTCGGAATCTGCTCCGGCGTGATCGTGATCGCCCGCGGCGGACAGATGAACTCGCACAATTGACACGCTACACACCGCTCCCGCCCAACCTCGTCCGTCACCAGCGTCGGCGCCCCGCGGTAATGCGCCGGTAGACTCGCATCCCACTTTTCCTCAGGATACTGCATCGTCACTTTCGTCCGACCCCTCATCAGGCGGATGAAGTGTCCCAGCGTGATCTTCAATCCCTTCAGAATCGAAGGAAAATACAGCTTCTCCGCGAGGGAGAGTTTCGGGCGTTCAACAACGTAGGCCATGGGGTGCTTCGTGTAAGTGCCGTCAGCGTTTGACGATCATCAGGATCAGCGCAGTCAGAAAAACATTCGCGAGCGCCAGCTCGAAGAAAAATACCCAGCCCAATCGCATCAGCTGGTCAAACCTGAACCGTGGCAGCGTCCACCGCACCCACATGAAGAAAAAGATGAACGCCGCCACCTTCGTCAGAAAACACCCCATGTGCAGCAAGCCCATCCACCACGTCGTCTTCGCCAACTCCGCCGTCGGCAGAAACGGAATCGACCAACCACCCAGAAACAACGTCACAATCAACCCGCTCCCAATGATCATCGCCGCATACTCACCAAGGAAGAACATCGCGAACTTCATCGACGAGTACTCCGTGTGGTACCCAGCCACCAGCTCCGTCTCGCACTCCGGCAAGTCAAACGGCATCCGGTTCGTCTCCGCAAACATCGCAATCGTGAACACCACAAACGAAATCCCCATCGGCAACAGCAGCGCCCAACGCTGCCACGACAACCCCTCACCCCACAGCGGCAACAGCAACCACCCGTTCTTGTCCTGCTCCTCCACAATCATCCCCAGATTCAACTCCTGAAACACCATCAGCACCGGCACCACAGACAACCCCAAGGCAATCTCATACGAAATCATCTGGCTGCTGCTCCGTACCCCACCCAGAAACGGATACTTCGAATTCGACGCCCACCCGGCCAGCACAATGCCATACACCCCAAGGCTCGCGATCGCAAAAGTGAACAGCGGCCCCACATTCAGATCCGCAATCACCATCTTCACCTCCCGACCCCCTATGTTCATGTAACTCCCGAACGGAATCACCGCACACGTCAGCAGCGCAGGCACCATCGTCAGCGCCGGAGCCAACCAGAAGTAAAACTTCCGCACATGCTTCGGCGTCAGATCCTCCTTCAAAATGAACTTCAACCCGTCAGCCAGTGGCTGAATCAACCCGAACAACGGAAAATCCTTCTTCGCTCCGAAAATCGTCAGCGGCACCCCCACCCGGTTCGGACCCACCCGGTCCTGTATGTACGCACTCACCTTCCGCTCCGCCAGCGACGACAGCGCCACGAACGGTAGTATCACGAGAAACGTGAACCCGGAAATTTTGATCAGGGACGAGAGGACAAGAAACCAATCCATGTGGTCGGATGTGTGCGGTACTGCTACCGATCCCCGATTATTCGCCGGGCCTCCCGAGCGGCAAGGCGAATTTGTGAAATTTTTCACAAGCGCCCATCCCCCAGCCTTTCCTCCCCCTCCCCAACCGGAATTTTTCATCCCGTGTAACCACCACGAAAGGCCGCCGTCTCCAGTTTTGGATTGCGTCCCAGCATCCCCTTCATCCATCCTTCTCCCCAACCCATTCGCCCCAAACCCTCCCTCCTCGTGAAACTCCTCAAAACAACCCTCCTCTCGGCCGTCCTCGCCGCAGCCGTCTCCTCCGTCCTCGCCCAGGCCCCCACCCCGCCCCAGCGCCAGGCCTTCGGTACCGGCGAACTCCCGGAAATCCTCAAACCCTACGACCTCGATAAAGACGGCAAACTCTCCGTCGAAGAACGCCAGGCCTTCATCAAGGCCATGAAAGACGCCGCCACCAATCGCCCAAAGCCAACCAACCCCTTCGACACCGACGGCGATGGCAAACTCAGTGACGCAGAACGCACCGCCGCTCAGGACGCCCTCCGCGCCAGAATCATCGAGGAACGCACCAAACGCTTCAAGGAACTCGACAAGGATGACAGCGGTGACCTCACCGCCGCAGAATTCGCCGCCGCTCCACACATGAACGCCGCCCGCGCCGCCGCCGTCCTCGCGCGTCTCGACAAGGACTCCAGCGGCACCGCCAGCCTCGCCGAATTCCTCGCCGCTCTCGGCGGAGAAATCCCCCATCTCCCACCGCTCCCTCCCGTCCCGCCAACTCCTCCAGTGCCGCCTCGCGTCACCCCAACGCCTCCAACACCCCCAACCCCACCGACGCCTCCAACCCCGCCGCCGGTGCGCCCAACCCCTCCTTTCCCTCCCTTCCCCCCTAACGGAAGGTAACCGCTCCCGCGGACGACTCTAAGGTCCCCCCATCTCTCCAACCCCTCAAGGCGGCCCGGTCTCCCGGGCCGCCCTTTTTTATCCCCGCCTCGACCACCCCTCAATGCACACACCCTAACACAATACACCATTGCTCCATCTGCGCATTCCCATTCCCGGACACCACTCACCCATGAATACTTCCGCGCCCTGTAACCACCACGCTCACCACCCGTCTCAAACTTCGAACGGATAAGCTTCCAAGGCCCCGCCTCCCAGCACACCCGATCCCAAACAACCCGAAACTCCCCATCATGAAACTGCTCACACCCGCACTGCTCTCCGCAGTCCTCGCGAGCGCCGTTACCTCGGCCTTCGCTCAAGCACCCACCCCACCCAAACGCCACGCCTTCGGTACCGGCGAACTCCCCGAAATCCTCAAACCCTACGATCTCGACAAAGACGGCAAACTCTCCGTCGAAGAACGTCAGGCCTTCATCAAGGCCATGAAGGACGCAGGCACCAACCGCCCCAAACCAACCAATCCCTTCGACACCGACGGCGATGGCAAACTCAGCGACGCAGAACGCACCGCCGCCCAGGAAGCCCTCCGCGCCAAAATCGTCGAGGAACGCACCAAGCGCTTCAAGGAACTCGACAAGGACGACAGCGGTAGCCTCTCCGCCGTCGAACTCGCCGCCGCTCCACACATGAACGCCGAACGCGCCGCAGCCATCCTCGCACGCCTCGACAAGGACTCCAGCGGTTCCGTCAGCCTCGCCGAATTCCTCGCCGCCCTCGGCGGCGACGCCGGTCGCCCACCGCGCCCACCAACCCCCGGCGATGGCAACGATCCAAAGCCACCGCACGACGACGATGACGCCGACGCCCACGACGACGGTCCTCCGCCACCACCACCCGGCGGCGGCCGCCGCTGACCACTTTGCCGGAGACCCGACTCCGGCAACCCTCAACGCAATTCCGCAAAGCGGCCCGGTCCTCCGGGCCGCTTTTTTTGCGCCTCGACACCGGCTTTTATCATCGCCAAACGAAGCCGCAGTCGCGTAGACTCCCGTCTCCCTCTATTCCTGCCTGTCCCATCCAGTGATCTCCCGCTTCATCGCTCTCTTCACCTTCGCAGCCTCCGCCCTCGGCGGCGAACTGTACTACACGGGATTCGACAGCTTCCCCACAGGCTACGACACCATCGCCGGCACCGACGGCTGGCTCGGCTCCACCGCCTTCTCCGGCCTCAAAATGTCAGGCGTCGATGCAGAAGCCACCCACGGCATCATCGGCATCGGCAATGCCGCCTTCATCGGCGGCAACTCCACCGCAACCCCACTCGCCGCCGGCCGCTCCATCAACGTCCGCCGGAACGTCAATGTCGACCCCGTCGCCCTCAACCAGGAAATCCTCACCTTCCGCTCCCTCGTCGGTATCAAAGACTCCACCTCCTCAGGCCTCCTCACCCGCCGCGATAACTTCGAGTTCGCCATCTATAACCAATCTCTCCAGCTCCTCGCCAGCATCCAGTTCGACAACTCCACCATCGACGCCACCACCCAATCCCCCCGCCGCATCATCTACCGCACCCAGTGGAACACCACCACGTCCCGCTTCGACCTCGTCAATACCAACGCCGTCTTCCTCCACGACACTCTCCAGCAACTCGAACTCCGCATCAACTTCCGCACCAACCGCTGGTCCATGTCCCTCGACGGCATCTCCATCTTCGCCGACTCCACCTTCCACGCCGGCTCCCGCACCAGAAACCTCGGCCCCATCGCCGCCCAGCTCCAGATCGTCGGCTCTTCCCTCACCGGCGCTCCTCAGGCAGGCGACAACTACATGCTCTTCGACGACTGGCTCGTCCGCACCGACTCCCTCACAGTCCCCAAACCTTCCCTCGCCCGCAACCCCTCCTCCGGAGCCGTCACCCTGACATTCGCTCAGGAAGCCGGCTACACCTACCAAGTCGCATGGTCAGCCACTCTCTCCTCATGGCTCTCCAACCTCCAGGGCTCCCCCTTCACCGCATCCGTCACCAACGACTTCGCCACCTTCACCGACTCCACGGCCGGCTCCGCTACCCGCCGCTTCTACCGCATCACCCGCTCGTTCCCCTGACCCGCCCCCGCCGGAACGGCAACGCCAGCAGAAAGAAAAACACCCCCGCCACCAGCAGCAACCCGCCAATGTAATAAGGCCACGGCCCCAGCGCATCCATCAGCGACGCCGCCCCGGGCTTCGCACACAGAAACCCATAGTTCGCGCCCGTCACTGCATTCACCGCCGCCGCCGCCACCGCATACCCCAGCAATCCCGCATACGCCCTCCGCGCCGCCCCGGGCCTCGGCTTCAACCCTGCCCCGTACACCAGATAAATCGCCGCAGCCACCACCCCGCCATGCTGCAGGAAAAACTGATGGTACCTCAACGACGGAAAATCCGCCTGCAGATTCGGCGTCAGTAACCCGTTCAAGGTCCCCGCCAATCCCCAGAACCACGCCAACTCCGCCAGCACCACCCGCCTCAACAGCAACCCCAGCGCCGACACCACCGCCGCCCAATCGCACAAATGCATCGGCAGCACCGGCCCAGCCACCAGCGTCCCATCCACCACCTGCACCAGCAGCGACAAAGGATAACAAATCAGCAGCAGCGCCGCCAGCCCGCGCTCCGCCAGCGCCGGTCGCCCGCGCCGCGCCGACCGGATCATCCACGCCGCCACCAACCCGGTCACACCAAGCGCCACAAGGTGAGACGGCCCGAAAATCTGAAAGGATGTCTGCGTATTCATCACGTTCCGGCTTGCACCGGCAGGGTTTCGCCACCCTTTCACCTCGCTGCCGTCCCTGCAACCAGTCTTCCCTACGCCGTCATGCTCCGCCGCCTCGCTCTCCTCGCTCTCCTCTGCACGGCACCCTCCCAAGCAGCCGATCCATGGCTCCACTTCGAAGGCACAGACGGCCCCGGCAAAGGCAAACACGTGGTCTTCCTCACCGGCGACGAAGAATACCGCTCCGAGGAAACCGCCCCCATGCTCGCAAAGCTCCTCAGCTCCAAACACGGCTTCAACACCACCGTCCTCTTCTCCATCAATAAGGAATCCGGCGACATCGACCCCAATACCCCGGACAATATCCCCGGCATCGCCGCCGCCAGCTCCGCCGACTACCTCGTCCTCCTCCTCCGCTTCCGCGAACTCCCCGACGACGCCATGCAGCACGTCGTCAACCACTTCAAAGCCGGCAAACCCGCCCTCGCCATCCGCACCAGCACCCACGCCTTCGCCTACACCACCAACCGCGAAAGCAAATTCGCCAAATGGGACTGGCAAAGCGCCTCATGGCCAGGCGGCTTCGGCCAGCAGATCGTCGGCGATACATGGGTCCGCCACCACGGCGACCACGGCTCCGAAAGCACCCGCGGCATCATCAACCCGGACTTCGCCTCCCACCCGCTCCTCAAAGGGGTCTCCTCCATCTGGGGCCCAACCGATGTCTACGGCATCGACAAACTCCCGCCCGCAACCCAGATCCTCGTCCGCGGCGAGGTCGTCGCCGGCATGAAACCCGAAGACCCTCCCACCAAGGGCCCCAAAAACGATCCGCTCCAACCCCTCATCTGGCTCCGCGACTACCAGTACGAAGACGGTAAACCCGGCCGCATCATCGGCTCCACCATCGGCGCCGCCGTCGACTTCGAAAACCCAGGGCTCCGCCGCTTCTTCGTCAACTCCGCCTACTGGGCCACCGGGCTCGAATCCCAGATCACCGACTCCCTCAACGCCGACCCAGTCGGCGACTACAAACCCAGCCCCTTCGGCTTCAATCAATTCCGCAAGGGCACCAAGGTCGACGACCTCCGCAAATAACCTCCCCCATGCGCCTCCTCGCCCGCGGCCGCTCCATCACCTTCCCGCGCCGCCCGCTTGTCATGGGCATCGTCAATATCAATGACGATTCCTTCTGCGGCGACGGCTCCCTCGACCCAGCCACCACGCTCGCCCAGGCCATCACCATGGCCCGCGACGGCGCTGACATCATCGACGCCGGTGCCGAATCCGCCCGCACCAACCGCCCCCCAGTCTCCATCGCCGAGGAATCCGCCCGCTTCCTCCCCTTCATCCACGCCTTCAACGACTGGTCCCTCGCCGCCGCCGCAGAACCCCCACCCGTCCCCGGCCAGGTCTGGCCCCCGCTCCTCTCCCTCAATACATGGCGCCCGGAAACCGTCGCCGCCATCCTCCCCCACGGCGGCCACCTCCTCAATGACATGAGCGCCCTCCCGGACGACCGCAACGCCCGGCTCTGCGCCACCCACGGTGCCGCCCTCCTCATCATGCACTCAGTCGGGCTCCCCAAGGAAAAACACACGCACGTCGCATGGCCCGACATCATGGCCGAACTCGACACCTTCTTCGCCAACCGCATCGCCACCGCCACCGCCGCCGGGCTCCTCCCAGACCAGATCATCCTCGACCCAGGCATCGACTTCGCCAAGCAAGCGCCGGACAATCTCGCCATCCTCCACCACTGCTCCAGTCTCCTCCGCTTCAACCGACCCATCCTCCTCCCCGTCAGCCGCAAAACCGTCATCGGCGACACCCTCGCTCTCCCTAACCCTCTGGACCGCGACCCCGGCACCATCGCGTGCCTCACCGCAGGTGCCCTCCGCGGCATGCACATCTTCCGCGTCCACCACGTCCCCGCCGCCGTCGCCGCACTCCGCGTCCTCGATCCACTCATCGAGCCAACGCTCCCTGACTGATCCCTCAAGGGCCGCCGCCCCCTGACATCACTCGCCCGTCAGCGTCGCCCGCGACGTCACTAACTGCTTCCGCTGCTCTTCCCCCAACTCGGGAAACTCCAGCTTCAGCGAATCCAGCGCGTCAATCACCGCCGCCGCCACCACCACCCGCGTAAACCACTTGTTGTCCGCCGGCACCACATACCACGGGCTCTCCTCCGTCGCCGTGTTCCGGATCATGTCCTCGTAAGCCGCCATGTAATCGTCCCACCGCCCCCGCTCCTTCACATCCCCAGCCGAAAACTTCCAGTTCTTCGTCTTGTCATCAATCCGGTCCAGAAACCGACGCTTCTGCTCGTCCTTCGACACATGCAGAAAAAACTTCCGCACCAGCACCCCATTCCGCCCCAGGTACCGCTCAAACCCGTTAATGTCCTCAAACCGCTCCTTCCAGATCCGCTTCCCCACCACCTCCGGCGGCAGCTTCTGCCCAGCCAGAATCTCCGGATGCACCCGCACCACCAAGGTCTCCTCATAGTAACTCCGATTGAATATCCCTATCCGCCCGCGCTCCGGCAGGCGCTTCATGCATCGCCACAGGTAGTCGTGATCCAGATCCTCACTCGTCGGTGCCTTGAACGAATGCACCTCGCATCCCTGCGGATTCACCCCCGTCATCACATGCTTGATCACCCCATCCTTCCCAGCCGCATCCATCGCCTGAAAAATCAGCAGCACCGCCCACTTGTCCTGCGCATACAGCTTCTCCTGCAACGCCGCCATCGCCCCCACACCCTCCGCCAACGCCTCCTTCGCCTTCGGCTTGGCCTCCGACCCCAACCCCATCGTGTCCCCAGGATCAAAATCCCTCAG
Source organism: Verrucomicrobiales bacterium (assembly GCA_947462995.1). Taxonomy (GTDB): domain Bacteria; phylum Verrucomicrobiota; class Verrucomicrobiia; order Verrucomicrobiales; family V1-33; genus V1-33. Next base: position 14,152 of record CANHUG010000047.1, read on the forward strand.
CCGAAATCCCTTCCCCTTCGTGACCCGATACGGCCTCGAATACTCCCGCGCCATCTCTGTCAGGGCTTTGCTCTTCATCATCCCCAACCCTGCCCCCACCCACCCCCTCCTGTCACGCAAAAATTCACCCCCCTCTCCCCTCAAGCCCCCGGGAGCGCTGAGCCCCAGCTCGGCTCTCCGAACCCGCCCTCTCCCCCACCAGCGAATCCGTGTCCATTCGTGAAATCCGTGGTTCAAAACCCTCCACCCCTGCCCGCCAACGCGCCCACACCTCTCGTGTCTCGCCACCTGCGCGTCGACAAGCGCCAGCGAGTTAGCGCTCCCCGCCAAAACGATCCGCTTCACAACCGCCCCCACAAACACGCCTTCGCGTGAGACACTCCCTCCGCCACCCACACGTCCCCCGGAATCATTCAACCAAAACATGCAGCCGAAGGCTCGGCACCTCACCTTCGCTGGCTGGTCGTCGCCCTCAAAATCTCTCGAAGCTCACAAACCAGCATCGCTGGGCGTCTGGTGTGGAGCATCGCATGACAATTCGGACAGACCGGCACGAGATCATTAATCGGGTCAACCTGGTAGCCCTCACCGATCTGGCATAAATCAACGATATGATGGACGTGAATAAATCCCTCACCGATTGCCCCGTAAACTCGCTTGAAGTCGAACTCGCATACCTTGCACACGGCACCGTGGTGCCCAACGCAGAGCCTCCGAGCAGTCTGATTACGTTCGTAGGCGTTCACTGAGACCTTCCGGATAGCCCCTTCCATCAATCCAGTGGCTTCTACCGTCTCCGGAAATGGCTGATTCTCGCGATCAACCAAAAGACCAAGCTCGACGAGGGCATCGAAAAGCTCTTCCCGCAGACTCCACGCAAAGCCCTCGTTCGTCGGTTCGCCAGTTGCTACGATCTTCCACCAACCAGGACTGTTCGACCGCCTGTCTCGCAGTTCGATCCCCAAGTGACTCGCAATGCGCTTCCCGAGCTTCCCAATCAGCGCATTCACTGGTGGAAAATCCGGATATCCAAACATCTGTGCAATCTGCCCCGCAGTTGCCCTGCAAGACGGAGCATCATACAGTGTCGTTAACAGCTCAATACTGCGCTCCTTGAGCACACCATCCGCCAGTAACGCCTCTTTATACTGATTTTTCGTGATGGTTATCATCGTCTCAAGCGGTTAAGCCCCCCCTCACCTCCCCCGCTCCCAGCCTCCCCCCAGCGCCCGGTACAACTGAATCACCGCATTCAATTCATCCAGCCGCGCCCGCGCGTTCGACAACTCCGCATCAAACAACTCCTGATCATTGTACAGCACCTCCAGATAACTCGACACCCCATTGTCATACCGCTGCCAGATCAGATTCGACGCATCCGTCCGCGCCACCACCACCCGCTCCGTCGCCGCCACCAGCTCCGCATTCTTCGACCGCGCTACTAGCGAATCCGACACCTCCCGCAATGCCGTCAGCACCGACTTCCGATACGTCGCCTCCGCCTCGTCCCGCACCGCCCGACTCCCCCTGACA
>CANHUG010000048.1 GCA_947462995.1 Verrucomicrobiales bacterium
CCTCCGCTGGCTGCATCTTCAAAAACCCGGCCGCTTGCCCCGCCGGTAAACTCATCCAGGAACTCGGCCTCAAAGAAGCCTCCGTCGGCCCAGCCAAGGTCTCCCCTGTCCACGGCAACTTCATCATCAACGAAGGCGGCGCCTCCGCCTCCCAGGTCCTCGAACTCATCTCCCGCATCCGCCAGACCGCCCGTCGCGAACGCGGCATCGACCTCGAAACCGAAGTCCAAATCGTCGGCGAGGACCTCCCCCTCCCATGAACCTCCTCTCCCCTCCACCCCGCCCCCTCGGCTGGGAATCATGGGACCCGGCCATGCGCGCCACGCTCATGTTCGTCTTCAACGACGACAAGGTCCTCCTCATCCGCAAAAAACGCGGGCTCGGCGCAGGCAAAATCAACGGCCCAGGCGGTAAACTCGACCCCGGCGAATCCCCAGCCCAATGCGCCATCCGCGAAACCGCTGAAGAACTCCTCATCTCCGCTCACAACCCCTCCCTCGTCGGCCTCCTCCACTTCCGCTTCACAGACGGCCTCACCCTCGAATGCCACGTCTTCCGCGCCGACTCCCACTCCGGCACCGCCACCGAAACCGACGAAGCCATCCCCCTCTGGACCCCCATCTCCTCAATCCCCTTCCACGAAATGTGGGCCGACGACATCCACTGGTTCCACTTCCTCCTCTCCTCCACCCCCTTCCGCGGCTTCTTCGACTTCGACAACGACACCATGCTCTCCTGTCTCGTCGAATCCTGATCCCCAAACCCCAACCCCACCCACCCACGGGCTTGATTCCTTAAGCTTCCCAAACTATCTCCCACCGCCCCCGATCCTCGCCCTCCCCGCTCACCACCCCCAGCCATGGCAGACTCCGACTACACCGAAGACAGCATCAAATCCCTCGACTGGGTCGAACACATCCGCCTCCGCCCAGGCATGTACATCGGGAAACTCGGCGACGGCTCCTCCCCCGACGACGGCATCTACATCCTCGTCAAAGAAGCCCTCGACAACTCCATCGACGAATTCGTCATGGGCCACGGCAAACAAATCGACGTCTCCCTCGACGACCACGGCAACTTCGTCGTCCGCGACTTCGGCCGCGGCATCCCCCTCGGGAAACTCATGGACTGCGCCGCCAAAATCAACACCGGCGCCAAATACGACTCCAAAGCCTTCAAAAAATCCGTCGGCCTCAACGGCGTCGGCATCAAAGCCGTCAACGCCCTCTCCGACATCTTCGAAATCCAGGCCTTCCGCGAAGGCGAAACCAAGGCCATCACCTTCAGCCGCGGTAAGGTGAAATCCGAAATGAAAAAACCCGAGCGCTCCGCCGAACCCAACGGCACACGCATCGGCTTCCACCCGGACCCTACCGTCTTCGCCGCCAAATTCCGCTTCGATCACGACATCCTCGAACGGATGTTCCGCTACTACTCCTATCTGAATACCGGCCTCACCATCGCCTTCAACGGCCGCAAATTCCGCTCCAAAGACGGGCTCCAGGACCTCCTCAAGGAAAACCTCCCCCAGCCCCCGCTCTACCCCATCATCCACCTCACCGGCCCAGACATCGAGGTCGCCTTCACCCACGCCGACCAAGCCGGCGAAGACATCTACAGCTTCGTCAACGGCCAGAATACCACCCAGGGCGGCACCCACCTCGCCGCCTTCCGCGAAGCCGTCGTCAAAGTTCTCCGCGAGCACTACAAAAAAGACTTCGACCCAGCCGACATCCGCGGCGGCATCGTCGCCGCCGTCGCCCTCAAGGTCGTCGAACCTGTCTTCGAATCCCAGACCAAAACCAAACTCGGCAGCACCGTCATGGAACCAGGCGGACCCACCGTCCGCGCCTTCATGAGCGCCTTCCTCGAAAAACAACTCCAACTCCACCTCGCCCGCAATAAGGACACCGACAAAGCTCTCCTCGAAAAAATCCAGGAAAACGAAAGCGAACGCAAGGAACTCGCAGGCGTCGCCAAAATCGCCCGCGAACGCGCCCGCAAAGCCAAGGTCCACAACAAAAAACTCCGCGACTGCCGCGTCCACCTCGACTCCAACGCCAAAAACCGCGAGGAAAGCACGCTCTTCATCACCGAAGGCAACAGCGCCAGCGGCTCCATCACTAGCGCCCGCAGCGTCGAAACCCAGGCCGTCTTCAGTCTCCGCGGCAAACCGCTCAATACCTTCGGCCTCACCAAAAAGGTCGTCTACGAAAACGAGGAATTCAATCTCCTCCAGCACGCGCTCAATATCGAGGACTCCGTCGATGACCTCCGCTATCAGAAGGTCGTCCTCGCCACCGACGCCGACGTCGATGGCATGCACATCCGGCTCCTCATGATCACTTTCTTCCTCCAGTTCTTCCCGGACATCATCCGCCGCGGCCACCTCTTCGTCCTCCAGACTCCTCTCTTCCGCGTCCGCAACAAAAAGGAAACGTTCTACTGCTACACAGAAGAAGAACGGCTCAAAGCCATCTCCAAATGCGGCAAAACAGCCGAAATCACTCGCTTCAAAGGCCTCGGCGAAATCAACGCCTCAGAATTCAAACACTTCATCGGCCCGGACATGCGCCTCGACCCCGTCGGCGCCGACCACGCCCACTCCACCCGCGACCTCCTCACCTTCTACATGGGCAAAAATACCCCGGAACGTCAGGAATTCATCATCCGCAATCTCCGCATCGAACAGGACATGGCCCCGGATGACACCCCCGCCACCCCGTCAGACCACGCCGCCTGACGTTCTCCTGCAAGACAGGCTGCACCACTGCGGCCCGTCCCGCTGATGGTGTCTTGTGAAAGTGACACAGACATCCTGCCTGTGACCTCTACACCACCATGCAAAGTGGCACAGGCATCTTGCCTGTGACCACCGTGCCAGCGTCTCTCCACGGAAGCAGCACGGCTCATTCCTCCTTCCTTCCCCAACATGCAAAGTGGCACAGGCATCTTGCCTGTGACCTCTTTGCCTGCGTCTCTCCACGGAAGCCGCACGGCTCATTCCTCCTTCCTCCCCTCAAAATAAGAAGACACCACCTCACCACCTAACCGCAGCCGTCACCCACTGCACCCCAGTCCCCGGCCTCGCCGCAAAACGCATCCCCAGCAGCGGCCCCCTCAACTTCTCATGCTCCACCCCGGTCGCCGGTGTCACCGGCAGGCAGTAACGCACCCGCCCGCCCGCATCCACCCCTAGCATGAACGGAATCGCCGCAGTCTCCGGCCACGTCTCGTCAATCACCCGCTCCGGCCACCCAGGCCCCGTCACCACCGCCCGGCCATCCAGCCCGCTCTCCAATGCCAGCGAAGGCTGCGCACGCGGCACCTCCACTTCCTCACCTCCATCCGCTTCCTCTCCCGCACCCGCCGAAGCATCCACCGCAGCCACCACCGCTCCGCTCTCCCCGCCTCCAAGCACCGGCAGCAAAGTCTGCCCCTGACTCACCACCGCAGGCAATCCCCGCGACACCAGCGCCAGCCCAAACGGCTTCAACACCGTCACCCCACCCTCATGCTTCTCAAACACCGGCGGCACCATCCCCCTCAATAGCTCCAGATCCCGCTCGAACGCCCCACTCTCCGTCCGCCGCCACATCCCCGGAAACCGATCCTCCAACGCACTCACCAGCGCCACCGTCTCCGCCGCCTCCCCAGGCAAATGCAGCATCGCACTCCGCGGCGGCACCACCCGCCCATCAACTGGCACCACCACCCGGAACAAGTAAAACAACCCAGCATGCGCCCCAGCAGCCACCAGCAGCATCCCCACCAATCGACGCCGCGACCCCCGCACCTTCTTCCAATCGAAAATCAGATGCGGCTGATGCCCCACTAGCTCGTGTTCGTCTGCCATCCACCCCCACCCTCCACCCTCTCCCCTCCCGCCGCAAGCGTCCCCCACACCTTCAATCCCGTTCCTCTCTCCCGCTCATCACCCCCGCTTTCCGCACCTGCGTATCATCTGGAAATCGCGTTGCGCCCCTCCGCACCCGGCATAACTTCCCACTTTACCCCCCAAGTCAGAATCCATGAAAAACTTCAGCACTCTCGTGCCTTTCGTCATCGCGCTCGCCGCCGCCCCGCTGCACGCGTCCTCCCTCTCCATCAACACCGGCAGCCTCGGCGCAGCCGCCAACGGCACCGACGCCACCGGCGTCACCTTCGCCGCAGGCCCCATCGCCTCCGGTGGCGACCAGGCCGCCTTCTACTCCGGTGCCGGCATCTCCACCATCGTCCCCTTCAACTCGGGCGTCAATCCTTCCTCCTCCAGCCCGTTCTCCATCGAATTCTGGGCCTACCCCACCGCATGGGATAACGACGACTCCCCGGTCTCCAACCGCATCTCCACCGGCAACCGCTCCGGCTGGGCCTTCTTCCAACGCGGCTCCGCCACCGGCTGGAACCTCCGCATGTACAACGGCACCGGCAGCGAAGTCGGCTGGGACCTCACAGGCGGTACTTCCAATCTCTTCGAATGGAGCCACGTCGTCGCCACATGGAGCGGCACCGCCGCTAAACTCTACGTCAATGGCGTCCTCGTCGACGACATCAACGACACCAACAGAACCCCAGGCTACAACGCCTCCACCGCCGGCAGCTTCATCGTCGGAGCCACCGACAGCGGTAGCCCCTACAACGGCGGCATCGACGAGGTCGCCCTCTACGGCTCCGAATTGAACGCCACCCAGATCGCCAACCACTTCGCCGCAGCTCCAGGCTCCGCCGCCGCCTACCAGGCACTCGTCCGCGCTGACGGCGCTCGCCTCCAGCTCTCCAACGTCCCGGAACCAACCGCCGCCGCCCTCCTCGGCCTCGGCGCTCTCACGCTCGGCCGTCGCCGCCGCGCCTGATCACCCCCCGGCTCTCCTCCAAGCCCTGCCCTGCTCCATGCAAGGCAGGGCTTTTTCGTGCCCGCGTCACTCAACCTTCCCCCGCCGCCGCCGCCCCAGCAACACCACGCCCCCCACCACCCCTAGCAACCCAATCGCCGGCTCCGGCACCACCGTAAACTCCACCACCAGCACCGGCCTCAACCCCGCATCAGCACTGTCCGCCGACACAAACCGCTTCGCCGTCTGCCCACTCAATTCATCACTCCGCAGCATCCACCCGGCATTTCCCCCGGGATCGCTCCGCCACATCTCCACGTCCGCCACCAACCCCGCCCCACTCCACGTCACAAACCCTCCCATTCCAGTCACCATCGTCACCGCAGACGCCGCCACCACATGATCCCCGCCCGGCACCGCCCACAGCGACCCCGGTGCCGACGCATGCAGCCACGTCGCATCACCAGTCAGCGCCGCCACCCCCGTCGCCTCATTACCCCCGGGATTCGACCCGCCGCTCGTCCACGCCGTCAGCATCCGGTGCAACCCCAGCTCCAAATCCGCCGTCGTCACCGTCTGCGCATGCAGTTGCACCTCCACCCCAGTCACCACCGCCCCCGCTGGAAGCGACGACACATCAAATATCAACAGGCTCCGCCGCCGCGACCCGCCCCCCTGATTCGTCCGCCCCGCCACCAGAAACTCCCCAGCCCCGTTCGCCACCAACCCGGCCGCATTCTCATAAAGCACCGCGTCACGCACCGCCTCCAATTGCACCGTCGCCGCTCTCACTCCCACACCCGCCAGCAGCATCGTCACGCCCAGCACCGCAAACCCAACCCTCCGCCTGACAAACCCACTCCTCCTGCCACGCACCAACCGCACGCCCATATCCATACCCATTTCACAGGATTGTTGCTTGGATTGTTCCTTGGAAATTGATAACGACACGATTGTACGAATTTTACCGGATCACGCCCTGTCTCCGCAATCCTTTTCCATCACCGCCGCCACCATGAAGTCTCCTAGCCTCATCCTCTCCCTCGGCTCCGCCCTCGCCACCGCCCTCTCCTTCCCCGCCGCCGCCTCCGCCGCCTTCCCCCCACTCAAACTCGAACTCGTCGCCGACCTCCAACTCCTCGCCCCGCTCGCCATGACCCACGCCGGCGATGGCTCCGGCCGCTCGTTCATCGTCGAACAACGCGGCGCCATCCGCATCTTCCGCAATGGCATGCTCCTGCCAGCACCGTTCCTCGACATCCGCGCCAAACTGGTCCCCGAAACCCCTAATTACGACGAACGCGGTCTCCTCGGCCTCGCCTTCCACCCCGCCTACGCCAACGCCGCCTCCCCAGGCTTCGGCCGGTTCTATGTCTTCTACATGGAACCTTCCCCCAATGCCCCCGGCACCGCCGACAACCCAGTCAACTGCCGCACCGTCATCTCCGAATTCCGCGTCTCCTCCGCCAACCCCAACCTCGCCGACCCAGCCTCCGAACGGGTCCTCCTCAAATTCGACAAACCTCAGTCCAATCACGGCGGCGGCTGTCTCGCCTTCGGCCCGGATAACCTCCTCTACTTCACCGTCGGCGACGGCGGCGGCAGCAACGACAACGGCGCAGGCCACACCGGAGGCTCCCCCACCACCCCGCGCCCCACCAACGCCAAAGGCAACGCCCAGGACCTCACAAAAATCTTCGGCAAAATGCACCGCATCGACCCGCTCGGCTCTAACGCCCCCGGCGGTCAGTACGGCATCCCCGCCGACAATCCCTTCGCCTCCAGCCCTAACGGCGAACGCCCCGAAATCTACGCCTTCGGGCTCCGCAACTGCTGGCGCTTCAGCTTCGATAAACGCCCCGGCGGCACCAACCGTCTCTTCGCCGCAGACGTCGGCCAGAACGCCGTCGAAGAAATCAACCTCATCACCAAAGGCGGCAACTACGGCTGGCGGAACCGCGAAGGATCCTTCGTCCCCTCCTTCGCCGTCGACGCCCCACCCATGTCCACCCCGGCCATCGACCCCATCGGCCAGTACGCCCACCCAGGCATCGAAATCGGCTCGCCCCCGCTCCCCCAGATCGGCGTCTCCGTCAGCGGCGGCTACCTCTACCGAGGATCCGCTATCCCAGCCCTGCAAGGCAAGTACGTCTTCGGCGACTGGAGCCGCACCCCCATCATCGCCAACGCCCCACCCACCCCCACCGGCGAAGGGGTCCTCCTCGGCCTCGAAGAATCCCCCCCTGGCGTCTGGAAACTCGCCACGCTCGACATCCTCGGCGGCAACCCCATCCCTCGCTACATCCAGAGCTTCGGCGAAGACGAAGCAGGTGAACTCTACGTCCTCACAAAACGTGTCCAGGCCACCAGCGGCCTCGACGGAGCCTCCGGTCTCCCTAGCGGCTCCATCTACAAAATCGTCCCCGTCCCTCCCACCACCGCCCTGCCCCTGAACGCCGCCAGAGACAACTTCATCTCCCAGGAAGACAACGGCAGCAACGGTGCCGGTTCATGGATCTTCGCCGGCGCCACCGAGCCCTCCAAAAATCAGGCCGCCGTCCGCCGCGCCCTCCTCGGCTTCACCCTAACCAGCATCCCCGCAGGCGCCACCGTCGCCTCCGCTTCCCTCCAACTCACCATGGACCGCACCATCGTCGGTGCCTTCCCCTTCTCCCTCCACCGCATGACCGCAAACTGGGGCGAAGGCACCGCCAACGCCGGCGCTCAGGAAGGCGCCGGAATCACCGCGTCCGCCACCGACGCCACATGGTCCAAACCCTTCCACGGCCAACCCGCCACATGGGCTTCCCCAGGCGGCGACTTCCTCCCCACCCCCTCCGCCACCACCTCGGTCAACAACAACGCCGCCTACTCATGGTCCGGCCCAGCCCTCACCGCCGACCTCAACGCATGGCTCGCCAATCCAGCCGCTAACTTCGGCTGGATCCTCAAGGCCGACTCCGAAACCATCATGGTCCCCTGCACCGGCTCCGCTGGCCAATCATCACTCGTCCCAGCCTCCACCGACGGCCTCTCCGTCGGCATGAAAGCCATCGGCCCCAACATCCGCACCATCGCCACCAGCACCGCCGGTGCCACCCCCACCGGCCCAGGCTTCGTCAGCGAATCCACCGTCGACGTCTCCTTCCGCTCAGTCACCGTCCGCGACTCCTTCGCCGCCCCCAGCCCCAATCGCTTCTACCGTCTCTCCGTCTCCAGACAGTAACCACCCCCGCCCCCCCGGGCCCCAAAGAACAAAGCCTACCCCTCCCGGCCCAACAAACCCCAAGACCACCGCCCACCCCTCCCGGCCCAAACAAACCCCAAGACCACCGCCCATCCCCTCCCAACCCTTCCATCCCCTCCCGGCCGCAACCGCCGCAACCGCCCCACCGCCCCACCGCCCCACCGGGCCCAATGGGCCCCAAGAACCTAGCCCAGGGACGACGCAACGCGGAGGCCCTAGGATCACGCAATTAGAAATCCCCGCGCCCTAACAGGGCGCGAGAAAACCCGCCCACCATTCACCCTCACCTTTCCTCAATCCCAGACATACCGTTCATCCCATTCCTCATCGTGCTTCCGGAGGAACGCACGGAACTCATCCTGAAACGTCACCTTCCGATGATGTTCCCGCTGATTGCGAATGTACTCCCGAGCCGCGTCGACATTGGAATGGCTCACGGCAAAAACACCGTAACCCGCCTGCCATCGGAACATGTGACAGCGCGGCCCTTGCTCCCGCAGCCAGAGCGTGGAACCCTGCTTCAACTTCCCCACAACCTCCGCGACCGTCACCGTCCGGCCCAGACAAAAGAGCACATGGGCATGGTCAGGTTCCGTATTGATCTCTATCGGCTTGCAATCCTTCTTTCGCAAAATCCCACCCATGTACTCATGCAGCACCGGGCGGATTTCATCGGCAATCACCCGTTCACGGCCCTTCGTGGAAAAAACCAAATGCCGATGAATCTTGCTAATCGACTGGGGCATATCACGGAAATGCTTCTTGTTAACAATTTGTCGCGAACCGGACGACGGCGTCAAGGGCTACGCCGAGCCCCGCACGCAGCAAAATCGCCGCCTCAAGCACTGCCGCGGCGAGATCCCAGCATGCCCACGCCCGCCGGATCATCCTCCAGCAACACCACCATCTCGTCTGGAATATCCAATGCGATCTTCATGCCACCAACCGATCACCCCCTGCTCAGCATTGGACTTCTCCCAGACCAGACCACCGCCCACCCCACCCGACCCAAACAAACCCCAAGATCACCTCCCACCCCTCCCGGCCCAACGGGCCCAAAGAACCAAGCCCAGGGACGAAGGGAAGCGAAGGCCCTGGGATCACACGACTGCAAATCCCCGCGCCCTAACGGGGCGCGAGAACACACCCCAAGAACGCCTTCGCCCCCGCCGCCCTCGGAAAACCCCGGAAAAAAACCGGGAAATTCCCGATAACACTCCCCCCGATTCCTGCCACCCATCCACGATCACCTCGACGCCCCGGAATCGCCACCCAATGAATCCGCCATCCGTTCCCAGTCCTCTCCAACTGCCCTCCCTTCACCGGTTCGGTCCACTCGCTGTTGCCCTCTTTGCGGCGCTGACTGTTTTCGCTACAGCGGACGCAGAACCAATCTCCCCGCGCGAACTGGTCGCACCGAAACTCCAGATCATCGGCGGAAACCTGCTCTTCACCGTCCAACCCTCAGTCGCAGGCCGCACCTACCTGCTCCAGTATTCCGACACCCTGACAGGTGGAACATGGCAGGATCTTGGCAGCGCAGTCATCGGAAACGGAAGCAACCTCGTACTCACCGCCCCCCGCACCTCCGATGCCCGGCGCTACTTTCGCCTCGTGCTCGATGCACCGACTGAAGCCACAGAAGAATTTTCCCTGATCCCCGCCGGCGCCTTCACCATGGGCCGCACCAGCGGAGACAATGACTTCGATGCCCCACCCGTGACAGTGACGGTCAGTGCCTTTTTCATGGGCAAATACGAAGTCACAAAAGCCCTGTGGGATGATGTGAGGAAATGGGGGGACGCCAATGGCTACACAGACCTCAAGGTGGGGGGCGGCAAGTCCGGCAACCACCCGGTCCACACCATCAATTGGCTGGACATCGTGAAATGGTGCAACGCCCGCAGCCAGAAAGATGAACTCACCCCGGTCTACACCGTGAACGGCGTGGTCATGCGAACAGGGACCACCATACCGGTGCCAGGTTGGAAGGCCAACGGCTATCGCCTGCCAACGGAAGCCGAATGGGAAAAAGCCGCACGCGGAGGAGTCAGCGGGAAGCGCTATCCTTGGGGCACGGATACCATCAGCCACAGCAATGCGAACTACGGCGCCGGCGGATCCGCTTTCGGAAATCTAAGCGGCGAAATCGGCTACCATCCCGCATACGCAACCGGTTCGTTCCCCTACACGTCGCCCGTCGGAAGCTTCGCCGCCAACGGCTGCGGATTGCATGACGTCGCGGGAAATGTTTTCGAGTGGTGCTGGGATTGGTATGGATCGACGTACACAAACGGGGCTGCCAATCCACAAGGTGCGGCCTCCGGCACGAACCGCGTCGTCCGGGGAGGCGGATGGGAGGGCGGCGCAAACAGCTGCCGAGCCGCGTTCCGCTTCGACTACCTCCCGACGCTCACACTCGAGAGCATCGGATTCCGCCTGGCACGCAGCTCGGTCACCACTGACGATCTCTCCCTGATCCCCGCAGGTTCCTTCACCATGGGACGCACGAGCGGCGATACGGACGTCAATGCCCCACCCGTGACTGTCTCGGTGAGCACCTTTTCCATCGGGACACACGAAGTGACAAAAGGACTTTGGGATGGCGTGCGGACATGGGGCGCAACGAATGGCTACACGGATCTCAGTGCTGGGTCCGGCAAGGCCGCCAATCATCCGGTCCACACTATCAGTTGGTTTGACATGGTGAAATGGTGCAATGCCCGCAGCCAGAAAGAAGGACTCACCCCGGTTTACACCGTAAGCGGCGCGGTCATGAAAACCGGGACGACAGCACCGGTGGCGGATTGGAACGCCAATGGCTATCGCCTGCCAACAGAAGCCGAATGGGAAAAAGCCGCACGCGGCGGCTTGACCGGAAAACGCTACCCATGGGGCACTGATAACATCAGCCACAATCAGGCGAATTACTTTGCCTCCGCGGCAGCTTTCGGCAACATGAGCGGCGATATCGGCTACCATCCCATCTATGCCACCGGTTCTGCGCCCTACACTTCACCAGTGGGAAGTTTCGCTGCAAATGCATATGGGCTCCATGACATGGCGGGAAATCTGTGGGAATGGTGCTGGGATTGGTTTGGAGCACCCTATGCGAGTGGCGCCATCGATCCACGGGGAGCTGCCACAGGCTCGGTCCGGGTGATCCGGGGCGGCAGTTGGAGCTACCACGCGCAATCCTCCCGGTCCGCCATCCGCGACTACGACGGCCCAGGCAAAACTACAGTCTACATCGGGTTCCGCGTAGCCCGCAGTTCAGTCCCCCAGGAACATTGAGGCTGCCCCGGAATCACCACCCCATGAATCCGCCTCAAGCCACCCGATCGCCACTCCGTTCACGGCTTCGGCTCCAGCCACCACTCTCGGACGCTCCCGCCACCGCCCTCCAGCATCTTCGCAATGCCATCCCGTCCCATTGAACGCTGACCGATGAACTCCCGACCCTTTTTGCCTCCTCTCATCAGGTGCTTCCTCCTCATGGTGCTGAGCGCACTGGGTTTCGCTCAGCAAAACACTAACCTCTCCAACATCTTCACACTCGACACCCGCACCGGCGTTCTCATTCGCGGTATCGTGCTGGACGGCAGTTCCCCCTCCGGTCCGTTCATCCCTCCTCCCGGTGCATCCGTGACCATCGGCACCAGCTCCACCACATCAGACTCGCGCAGCGCCTTCGAGATCATTACACCGCTCGCCTCGGCGCAGACCGCCACCAGTCTCGATCTGGGATCCATCACCCTGCGCAATGACAACAAGCCCGTCATTCAATCGGTCGAATTAACCCCCGACGACTCTTTTTGGCAGACCGCGGCCTGCAGGCTCAACTCACCGTCACCATCAATTGTCTCTCGTTCACTCCCCTTCGTGTCGAACTTCGCGACGGATCCCGCTCGATCGCTTCCAGCCCCACAACAGACACCCTGACAACATTCCCTCTCGACATCGACGCAACCTTCCCCGGCGGCAGTCCCCGAGCCCTCAACCTGTCCGTCACCGCGATCGCCACCAGTCCCGGCGGCGAAATCATATCGCTGCCAGTGGAACAACCACTCCATGTCTTTCCTTCGCCAGCCTTCCTGCAGCCTTTGAAATCTCAGGCCGTCAGCAACGGGCAAAACATCGCCTTGGACTTCAGCCTCACCACAAGGGAGCAGAATGCAACCCTCCCAGTAGTCGGACCCCTAGGCTGTGAATTCCGTCCCGGCAGCAGCTTCGATTACGACCTGACAGACGGTTAATGGGAAACCGCCCTCGGATCCAGCATCTCCAGCAGCATCGGAAAACATAGCCGCCGTCCCAGAATCCCGGCCTTCACAAGCTACGACAGACCGCTTCTCCACATCGGCAACCGTGACATCGAGCTCGATATCAGACGCCGGAGAATATCTGGCAGGCACTAACCCCCGCAATGGCTCGGATTTTCTGAAAATAGGTGCCTTCCACACAACCAGCATCGCACCAGACAACACCAACAGGCAGTCTTCCATCTCTCTCGCGATGAACCATTCCTTTCTGAACTCCTGTCTCCTCACCGCCCTCCTCTGCGCCGGCATCACCTCCTCCCCGGCCGCTCCCGAAATCTCAAACGTCCGGGTCTCCCAACGTCCCGGCACAACCCTTGTCGATGTCTACTACAACCTCGCAGGCAGCACCGACAGCGGCGCATCCGTCTCGGTCGAATTGTCAGACAACAGCGGCGCATCCTTCGGACTGCCTGTGACCGCCTTGAGCGGGCACGTGGGCGCATCCATCACCAACGGCACCAACCGCCATCTGATCTGGAATGCGAAGGCAGACCGCCCTGACGGCTACTCCGCCACCATGCGCCTGCGCCTCACTGCTGTCGACACCCCGCCAATTCCCGAAGGCGCCACCCTCATCCCCGCAGGAACCTTCACCACGGGACGAACCAGCGGAGACCTGGACAGCAACGCGCCACCCGTAACCGTCTCCGTCAGCGCCTTCTACATCGGCAAATACAAGGTCACCAAAGCCGTGTGGGACGAGGTCAACTCATCGGCCGCCGCCTATGGTTACACAGATCTCACCATCGGAAAGGGCAAAGCAGGCGATCACCCGGTCCATTCCATCACATGGTTTGACATGATCAAATGGTGCAATGCCCGCAGCCAGAAAAACGGACTCACCCCGGTCTACTCAGTCAATGGCACGGTCATGAAGACCGGGCAGTCGGCACCCACCGCAGATTGGAACGCAAATGGCTATCGATTGCCGACCGAAACGGAGTGGGAAAAGGCCGCGCGTGGTGGAGTCACCGGAAAACGCTTTTCCACCGGCACAGACACCATCAGCCACAGTCAGGCCAATTACCGCAGCATCATCCATAGTGTCGACGTGAGTCCCACGCAGGGCTATCACCCGAAGTATTCTGCTGGAGCCGAGCCCTTCACTTCACCCGTGGGAAGCTTCGCCGCAAACGGGTTCGGCTTGTATGACATGACGGGAAACGTGGCCCAATGGTGCTGGGATTGGTTTCATCAATTGTCCTATGTGAATGGTGCAGCCGATCCGAAGGGCATTATCTCGGGCTTCACAAGGTCGATCCGGGGAGGCAATTGGTACGCAAACTTCATCGAGAACCGCGACTGTTTCCGAGGCTCCGTCACCCCGACCAACTCGTTCTCCGGCTTCGGCTTCCGCCTCGTCCGCAGGGCCATCCCCTAATGGCGTCCTCAGAGTAATCACCCGTTCCTCGATAAACCCACCCGCCCATCCCATAGCGTGGAGCGGAACTTCATGCACGCACCGCGAATGCCCCGCCACCACCAGATTACTATCAATTCAGCAGCCGGCACCGCTGCCTGCCTCGCGCTCCTCTGGCCATCGAAAGCCGCAGCAGTGGTTCTCGCTTCGCCGGATCTCGATGCCTCCCAACAGCTCGCCCAGGCTTTCGAGGGCGTCGGCACGCTGGAAATCGTCGAAACCAGCGGCACCTACCGCGGCACCGGCGTCCTCCTCAATGACCGCTGGGTGCTCACCGCAGCCCACAACTGGGACGCCGGCGCAGTGACACATCTCTCCTTCTCCATCAACGACCAGCATCACGAGGCAGAATCATGGATCCAGCACCCGGACTGGGACGGAACATTCTCTCCACAGCAGGGCTGGAACATAGGCTTGGTGCGGCTCGCTCAGCCCGTCACTGGGTTCGGCGCCACACGGATCTACGCGGGAAACACTGAACATGACCTCACCATCACCATCTTCGGCACCGGTCTCACCGGAACCTCAGGCGGGGTCTCCGATCTCAACAGCCCCCTCGGCCCCGGCGGCCTCCTCGTGTACGACTTCGACAACGGCCACCCAACCCGCAACAGCCTCGCCTTCGCAGCCGACTACGACGCCTCCGGAGCACCGGTCGCCGCAAACAGCTGCATCGCCGGCCTGACCCTCTGCCTCACTCGTCGGCGTTAGGCTTTTCCTCCCTTCTCAAAAAGTCTCATGCAACGCGCAGAAGCGGATGACAGTCCGCTTGCAGTCCTCCATCGTAGCCACCCAATGAGGATAAGCACTCCATCGAGGGAGCATTCACACCCAATGAAAGCCCGGTAAATCCATCCACGCCCACCTCGCAGCTTGCCCGGAACCATTGTCTTGACCAATATTTGCACAAATTTATCACGCTCGGTTTGTATGATCAATCCAGACAAAATATTTGCGGGCTCGTCACTTTGCCTCGCTGTCGGACTCATCACCTCTCTGTTGTCTCAGGCTCTCCCCCCCGCCCCGCCCCATACCATCCTCGGAGACGTCAGAGATGAATTCGGCAAACTCCTGACCGCAGATGGATCCAAGGTTCAGTTCTCAAGAGCCGGCCGCGTCATCGGAGAAGCCGCCATCCTCCCTCCCGGGCGGGACCACAACTATCGAATGGATCTCTCCATCGACCTCCGGTTGACCGGCACCTCAGACTACATTTCAACCGCCGTCGCCTCCGGAGAAATCCTCTCCATCGGCGTCGACATCGGTGGCGTCATGCACCTCCCTATCGAAATCGGTTCCTCAGGCAGAACCGTCGGTGCACCGGCCCAGTCCTCCCGCCTCAACCTGACCCTCGGCGAAGACACCGACCGCGACGGTCTGCCCGATGTCTGGGAAATCTCTCAACTCTTCTACGCAGATATCAGCCCCGGTGCCAATGGCTGGGATCTCGCTCTCCTGAACCGCAACGATGACTTCGACAAGGACGGGGCTTCTAACTGGACCGAATACATCGCCGGCACCTACGCAACCGATGCCAGCTCGATCCACTCCCTCCGGATCGCCGCACTCCGTGAATCCGAAGTCGAATTCCGTCTCTACACCATCCACGGCAAATCCTACCAGATCCAGTCAAGCCCCGACCTCCGCGTCTGGTCAAACCTCGATTGCCGTCTCGGCAGCGGTTCCGGTTACACCTCAGTTCAGACCGCCAGCACCACCGGCGAAACCACCGCATTCAGCCCGCGCCCGCCGCACACAGGCAAAACCTACTTCCGCCTGACCATCCGATGAACCCGCCGCACATTGCACCCTGCTGCCTTTCTGTCCTCTCTTCACTGCTCCTCGCAGGA
>CANHUG010000049.1 GCA_947462995.1 Verrucomicrobiales bacterium
CAGCGCTTCGGCGCTCACACCGAAATCGGCCTCGGCACCACCAAAAACGTCCTCGTCTGGTTCCCCTCCGTCTCCGGCCGCATCACCACCAGCGGCATCACCTACGGCGGCACCGCCGCCTCCCACCAGCTCTGGCCAGTCAATCAGCAGCAAGGCACGTTCCCCGTCCCCCTCGGCTCCGGCGGCTACAGCTCCGGCGCCCTCCTCGCCGAAAACCTCACCGTCACGCTCGGCCCCGACGCCTTCAAAAACAAATACTTCGACGACGAACTCGGCGACTTCACCTTCCAGTACCCTGACGCCACCGCCGGCTACTACATCGGCTACCTAACCCCAGGCGACGCCAACAACCGCGTCCTCGGCGCAAACAACGTCGTCCCACCCGCCAACCGCGGCATCGCCCTCAAATACAACGGGGTCGAACTCACCGACGCCAACGTCCGCTCCGGCAAATACACCGCATGGCTCTATAACCGCATCCTCAAACCACAAAGCGGTCTCACCGGCCTCAAACTCACCTTCGCCAACGCCCTTCGCGACCAGATCCGCAACGTCGACGCTCCTTTCGGCGGCGGTCTCTTCGATGACGCCAGCTTCAAGGTCTTCCGCTCCACCGACGGCGGTCTCGTCACCCCCAAATAACACCCCGCCCGACCCCTCACCTCATCAGTGACCCTTCCTGGCCATAGGCATTCCGGACCGTTCGCCGGAATCAGCGGTCCCCGCGCAGCGCTCGTCGTCTGCGCGGGCGCCGTGCTTTCAGCGTCCCTCAACCGCCATTCCCTAGCACCATGACGCGACCTTCCCTCTTCGCTCTCCTCGCCCTCATGGCTCCCCTCCAAGCCGCGGATCCCGCCGCAGCCCCGAGCGACACGCTCACCATCCGCGAGTACCGCATCAAAGGCTCCCGCACGCTCCCGCCCCTCGCCGTCGAAGAAGCCGTCTACCCTTTCCTCGGACGCGCCCGCACCGTCGCAGACATCGACCTCGCCCGCGCCGCCCTCGAAAAAGCCTATCACGACGCCGGCTTCTCCGCCGTCACCGTCGAGGTCCCCGCCCAGGACGGCAACGCCGGCATCATCTTCCTCCAAGTCTCCGAAAACCCCGTCGGCAGGCTCCGCGTCCGCGGCAGCCGCTTCCACTCGCCCTCCGCCATCACCGCCGCCGCCCCCGAACTCGCCGAAGGCACCGTCCTCAACTTCGCCGACGTCAACCGCGCCGTCCTCCGCCTCAACCGCCAGCGCGACCTCCGCATCACCCCTGACCTCAAACAAGGCGCCACCCCCGGCACCATCGACATCGATCTCAAAGCCGAAGACTCCCTCCCGCTCCACGGAGGCATCGAACTCAATAACCGCCACAACGAAGGCACCACGCCCCTCCGTCTCAACGGCAGTCTCTCCTACGACAATCTCTGGCAGGCCGCCCACTCCGTCGGCTTCAGCTTCCAGGTCGCACCGGAACGCCCGGACGACGCCACGGTCTTCTCCGCATGGTACCTCGCACGCTTCCGCGAAATCGACTGGCTCACGCTCCTCCTCCAGGGCACCAAACAGGATAGCGACGTCTCCACCCTCGGGGGCCTCGCCGTCGCCGGCCGCGGCAATGTCCTCGGCCTCCGCCTCATCGCCACTCTCCCAGGCAATGAAAAACTCTACCACTCCATCAGCACCGGCCCTGACTGGAAAAACTTCCGCGAAGACATCGTCCTCGACGGCACCGCCACCTCCACGCCGCTCCGCTACGTCCCCCTCTCCGTCTCCTACTCCGCCGCCCTCAAAAACGGCCCCCACCAGTCCGACATCCAGACCACCCTAACCTTCGGCCTCCGCGGCACCGGCAGCAATCCCGCCGCCTTCGACTCCAAACGCTACCTCGCCAACGGCAGCTTCGTCCACCTCCGCGCCGATGTCTCCCACACCCACCAACTCCCCGCTCGCGCCCAACTCCACGCCCGCGTCCAGGGCCAACTCTCCAACGACCCGCTCATCAACAACGAACAATTCAGCGCCGGCGGCCTCAGCACGGTCCGCGGCTACCTCGAATCCGCCGCCCTCGGCGACTCCGCCATCGCCGCCACGCTCGAACTCCGAAGTCCTTCCCTCCTGACAAAATCCGCCTCCTCCGGCTCCGACTGGCGCTTCCACACGTTCATCGACGCCGCACGCGTCTCTCTCAACGACCCGCTCCCCGAACAACAGGACGTCTTCAACCTCCTCAGCATCGGAGCAGGCACCCGTCTCTCCCTCCGCAATCACCTTGAAGCCTCCCTCGACGCAGGCCTCCCCCTCCGCGCCATCGGCAACACCGACCGCGGCGACTGGTTCCTCTCCGTCCGCCTCCAATCCGATTTCTGACCGCCATGCCTAGCCTCTCTCGCCAGTTCATCGCTCTCCTCATCTTCGCTGCCGCCGCACTCCCGGCCGCCGCCCAGTCATGGTGGAACCCCGCATGGTCCACCAGACGCACCATCACCGTCAAATCCCCATCCCCTCCCGCCAGCCCCATCCTCGTCAGGCTCTTCGACGGCAACTTCAACTTCGACTCCGCTCAGGACAACGGCGCAGACATCCGCTTCACCTCCGCCGACGGAAAATCCGTCCTCCCTCACCACTTCGAACGCTACGACCGCGATCTCAACGAGGCCCTCGTCTGGGTCAAAGCGCCCGAAACCTCCACCGGCGATTCCTTCTCCCTCCACCTCTACTCCGGCAACCCCACCGCAACCGCCCCGGACGCCAAAACCGCCGCCACCTACGACCCCGACACCACTCTCGTCTATCACTTCTCCGAACCCTCCGGCCCGCCCGCCGACTCCTCCGCCAGCGCCATCGCCGCCACAGGCACCACCATCCCCGTCGCAGGCGCCCTCATCGCCGGCGGCATCCGCTTCACCGGCCAGAACGCCCTCACCATCCCCGCCTCCCCCGCCCTCGCATCCGCCCCAGGATCGCCCTTCACATGGTCCGCATGGATCCGCCCCGCCGCCTTCCGCCCTAACGCCATCATCTTCAGCCGCCGCAACGGCCCCGACTCCCTCCTCATCGGCGAAGACAACGGCATCCCTTTCCTCGAAATCACCTCCGCCTCCAACACCCGCCGCACTTCCCCAGGCGCTGCCCTCGCCAAAGACACATGGCGTCACCTCGCCGTCACCTCCAACGCCTCCTCCGCAACCCTCTGGCTCGACGGCGAACGCTACGCCTCCATCGACTCCCCGCTCCCCGCCCTCGACGGCCCCTCCTCCCTCGGCCGCGACGCCGATCCCGCCTCCACTGGCTTCAACGGCGAAATCGACGAACTCCAGATCGCCCGCACCACCCGCTCTCCCGAATCCCTCCGCTTCGCCGCGCTCTCCCAGGGCACCAGCCCTAACGCCGCCACTCTCGTCTCCGTCTCCAACTCCGACGAATCCGGCACCCCACCGCCCAAACCCGGCTTCTTCAAGGAACACTTCGGCATCTTCGCCGACATCTCCAAATCCCTCACCGTCGACGGCTGGGCAGTCATCATCCTCTGCTCGATCCTCGCCGTCATCGGTGCCTTCGTCGCCCTCACCAAAATCCTCTACCTCAACCGCATCGACAAAGCCTCGCGTCTCTTCACCAGCCACTGGGACTCTCTCGCCTCCGACATCACCGCCCTCGAACGCTCCCCGGATTCTTCAGGCCCCTTCTCCTCCCGCGAACTCTCCCTCGTCCGCCAATCCCCTCTCTTCCACATCTACCATCTCGGCGCTCACGAAATCACCCAGCGCATCAACGCCGCCCACGGCCGCTTCCCCGGTCTCTCCGCCCGCTCCATCGAAGTCATCAAGGCCCGTCTCGATGGCGGTCTCGTCGACGAGGAAGAACGTCTCAACAGCCGTCTCGTCTTCCTAACTCTCAGCATCGCCGGCGGTCCCTACCTCGGTCTCCTCGGCACCGTCATCGGGGTCATGATCACCTTCGCCGTCATCGCCAAATCCGGTGAGGTCGAGGTCAATTCCATCGCCCCAGGCATCGCCGGTGCCCTCCTCGCCACCGTCGCAGGCCTCGCCGTCGCCATCCCCGCCCTCTTCTCCTACAGCTACCTCAACGCCCGCATCACCTCCGCCCTCAACGGGATCCGCCGCTTCATCGACGAGTTCATCACCCGCATCGCCGAAGCCTACCCCAGCGCCGACGACTCATGAAAGCCGGCGTCAAAATCGACGACATCAACGTCACCCCCATGGTCGACCTCTACCTGGTCCTCCTCCTCATCTTCATCATCATGACCACCGCCGGCGTTCAAGGCATCAAGGTCAATCTCCCCAAGGCCGGCAAGGCCTCACAACTCGACGGCCCCAAAAGCCAGGCCATCACCGTAAATCCCGAAAACCGCATCTTCCTCAACACCGTCCCCGTCACCCTCGCCGAACTCGAATCCCGACTCGCCGCCGAAAAAGCCCGCTCCCCGGAGTTCCCAGTCGTCGTCCGCGGCGACAACCGCACGCAGTACGAGGGCATCATGCAGGTCCTCGATGTCCTTGGCCGTCTCGGCATCACCCAGATCGGTCTCGCCACCCAGCCAGCCAAGTAATCCCGTGAGCTCCATCCCTCCCGCCAACTCATCGCTCCGGAATCGCCTCATCGCTGCCGCCGCGCTCGCCGCCGCAGCCGCCACCGCCTATCACTTCTCCTCAAAGGCCCCCGGCACCCCCGATCCCGCCCCCGCCAAACCCTCCCCAGTCCGCATCGTCACCCTCACGCCTCCGCCCCCTCCACCACCGCCTCCTCCTCCACCCCCGCAACGTCAGGAACCACCCGACGAAGCGCCCAAAATGGTCGAGCAGACTCCCGTCGCCAAAGAAGAACCCAAACCGGAACCCGCCAAACCCGCCGACGATCCCCCTCCCCTCGGTACCGGCATCAAAGGCGACGGCGCTCCCGATGGCTTCAACCTCTCCAGCTCCGCTGGCTCCGGCGGCACCGGCCGCTCCATCGGCGGCACCTCACGCAACGCCAGCAAATGGGGCTGGTACGCCGCCAAGGTCCAGTCCTCCATCGCCGACGCCCTCCGCCGCAACCCTCGCCTCCGCTCCGCCGTCATGGACGGCCGCGTCCGCATCTGGGCCGACCCCACGGGCCGCATCACCCGCGCCTCATGGTCCGGCAATCCCTCCGACCCTTCCCTCGACGCAGCCATCACCGCCGCCCTAACCGGCCTCTCCCTCCCGGAACCTCCGCCCGCAGACATGCCCGCTCCCATCGTCCTCCGTCTCGCCGCTCGCCGTCCCTGATCCCCCTCTTCCCATGCCATCTTCCCGCTTCGCCCACACTCTCCCCCAAGCCGCCCTCCTCCTCACCGCGGCCCTCAATTCCCACGCCCAGGTCGCCACCCCAGCTGCCACAACTCCCACACCCGCTCCCGCAGCCGAAGCTCCCGCCGAGCCCGCCGCCGTCTCCCCCGAACCCTCCCCACTCCTCCCTCCCCCCGGCACCATCACCTCCCCGGCCCCAGCAGCCGCAGCCCCATCTAACAACTTCTCCGTCAATCTCCTCAAGCGCCTCGTCGAACGCGGTGCCCTCACCCAGAAGGACGCCCAGGAACTCATCCTCCTCGCCGAAGCCGATACCTCCGCCGCAGCAGCAGCAGCAGCCGCCCCCCCACCGCCTCCCACACCTCCTCCCGTCCCCCAACCCGACGAACTCCGCGTCACCTACGTCCCCGAAACCGTCCGCAACCGCATCCGCGACGAGGTTCGCGACCAGCTCAAAGCCGAAGCCAAATCCGAAGGCTGGTTCTCCGAACGCCCCGATTCCCTCGCATGGGCCGAACGCGTCGATCCCTTCGCCGACATCCGCATCCGCTACCAGTTCGATCACTTCCCCGCAGGCAACGACAACACCGGCGCTTTCCCTAACCTTAATGCCATCAACACCGGCGCTCCCTTCGACATCAGCGGCAACGAGTTCTCCCCGCAGTACAACGTCGATCAGGAACGCCAGCGCGCACGTCTCCGCTTCCGCCTCGGCGCTGAACTCGACCTCGAAGACCACTTCGCCCTCGGCTTCCGCTTCGCCACCGGCCAGGACAACTCCCCAGTTTCCGCCAACCAGTCCCTCGGCTGGGCCGGCAATGGCCAGGGCGGCAACTTCAGCAAATACGCCATCTGGCTCGACCGCGCCTTCCTCGCATGGGAACCCAACAGCGACGCCCGCATCATGCTAGGCCGCTTCGACAACCCGTTCTTCTCCACCACCAACATCTGGGCCAACGAAATCGGCTTCGACGGGCTCGCCGTCCAGCTCGAATCCTCCTCCAAAGCCCCCATCGAACCATTCCTCACCGCAGGCGCCTTCCCGGTCTTCAACACCGACTTCAACTTCAGCTCCATCCAGCCCGCCAAATTCAAAAGCGACGACAAATGGCTCTACGCCATCCAGGCCGGCGCCGACTTCAAAATCGCCAAAGACCTCAAAGGCAAAGCCGCCGTCGGCTACTATCACTTCCAGAACATCGAGGGCCGTCTCTCCGATCCCTTCACCCCGCTCTCCCCCAAAGATCAGGGCAACACCGACGCCACCCGCCCTTCCTTCGCTCAAAAGGGCAATACCTACCGCGCTCTCCGCAACATCGTCCCTAGCGAGGTCAATGGCTTCGGCACCCGCGACCAGTACCAGTACTTCGGCCTCGCCTCGCCCTTCCACGTCCTCACCGCCACCGGCAGCCTCGACTACGACGGCTGGGAACCCATGCGTCTCTCCCTCAACACCGAGTTCGCCAAGAACCTCGCCTTCGACCGCCACGCCATCGACGCCATCGCCGTCAACAACCGCGGCCCAGTCCCCCCCGGCGGTTCCTCCGGTGCCTTCGACGGCAAAGACACCGCATGGTTCATCCAGCTCACCGGCGGCGACCCCGCCCTCTCCACCCGCCACAGCTGGAACGTCTACGCCGCCTACCGCTACATCGGCTCCGACGCCGTCGTCGACGGCTTCAACGAACAGTTCTTCGGCGGCGGCGGCACAAACCTCAAAGGCTTTACCCTCGGCGCAGGCTTCGCCCTCACCCCTCACGTCAACCTCGGCCTCGAATGGTCCAGCTCAGACCAGATCTCCGGCCCAGCCCTCCGGAACGACATCTTCCTCATCGACTTCGCCGCCAGCTTCTGACCGCCATGAATCGTCTCCTCTTCCTCATCATCACCGCTTTCCTCGCCGCTCCCATCGCCGCCCAGGACGCCACCGCTCAGGCCAAAGCCAACGAACAGCGGCTCCGCGACGGGCTCCGCTCGGTCACCGCTCAGCTCCGCGCAGCAGAATCCGAAAAAGCCACACTCCTCGCCGCCCAGGCCGAACGCGATCAGCGCATCGCCTCTCTCGAAGCCTCCCTCGCCACCCTATCCAAGGAAAACGCCGACGCCCGCGCCGCCTCGGAAGCCGCCTCCGCCGCACTGAAGGCCGCCTCCGACCGCGACCGCGCCGAAATCTCCTTGCTCCGCTCTTCCCTCTCCAAATGGAAAAAAGCCACCGAGGAAGCCACCGCCGCCTACCACCGCTCCGAGGCCCTCCGCTCCAAACTCGACGCCACTAACGCTTCCCTCGAACGCCGCGCCGAAGCCCGCGAACGCCAGAACCTCTCCCTCTTCAAAACCGGCTCCGAAATACTCCAGCGCTACGAAAACTTCAGTCTCGGCCGCGCCCTCGCCGCCCGCGAACCGTTCACCGGCATCGCCCGCGCCCGTCTCGAATCCCAGATCAAGGACTACAAGGACCTCCTCGACGACCAGAAACTCAAACCCGCCGCCGCCGCTGCCTCCAAACCCGCTCCTTCTTCCCCCGCCCCCGCCAAACCATGAAGCTCGCCGCCCTCTTCCTTACTAGCCTCTCCCTCGGCTCCCTCTCCGCCCGCGCCGCAGACGCCCCGCCCGCCGACGTCATCGGCAAAGCCGGCAATCTCTCCGTCAGCGAAGCCGAGGTCCGCGACTCCCTAGCCGCTCTCAATCTCGCCGACAGCGCCGCCACCGCCAGCGACCCAGCTCTCCTCAGCCAGCTCGTCCGCTCGCTCCTCGTCCAGCGTCTCCTCCTCAAGGAAGCAGAATCCAACGGCCACGACAAACTCCCCGCCACCGCCGCCAAACTCGCCCGCGCCCGCGAAACCGCCCTCACCGAAAGCTACCTCGAATCGGTCTCCGCCCCACCGCCCGCCTACCCCTCCGAATCCGACCTCAAAGCCGCCTACGACGCCGCCAAACCCCAACTCGCCGTCCCGCGCTCATGGCGGCTCGCCCAGATCTTCATCGCCGCCCCTAAACAAGCCGCTCCCGCCGACGAAGCCAAAGCCAAATCCAGACTCGACGCCGTCCTCAAGGAACTCAAAACCTCCCCAGCCGCCTTCCCAGACATCGCCGCTCGCCTCAGCGAGGAATCCTCCAGCGCAGCCCGCGGCGGCGAAATCGGCTGGCTCGCCGAATCCCAGATCCAACCCGAAATCCGCGCCCTTCTCGGCAATCTCAAACCCGACTCCCTATCCGATCCGGTCCGCCTCGACGACGGCTGGCACGTCGTCAAGGTCCTCGACGCCCGCGAACCCTACACGCCTTCCCTCGAACAGGTCCGCTCCCAGCTCGCCGCTCGTCTCCGCGCCGACCGCTCCCGCGAAAACAGTCAGGCCTTCCTCGCCCGTCTCCTCAAGGACCACCCCGTCGCCATCAACGAACTCGCCCTCGCCGCCCTCCTCGCCAGAAGACCCTGACACTTCCCACCGCCGCCTTCCGTGATCCCGCAGCCCCGCCGCCCGCTCATCCTCCGTCTCCGACCATGGTCCACCATGGCCGCGCTCGGCGCTTCCATGGGCCTCGGGGATCTCCACGCCGGCGACATCCTCCGCGGCGGCGCTCCCTCCATCCCGCGCCAGACCGACGCCTCGGCCGCAGCCGCCACAGCCGCCGCCCAGCAGGCCCGCGCCTCCCAGCAGGACGCCCTCGCCCGCACCGCTCAGGCCCTCAACGCCGTCCGCAACGCCCAGGCTCAGGCCCGCGCCGCCGCCCTCCGCAACCCCGCACCCATCGCCGACCCTAACAACCCAGGCTCCTTCCTCCCTCCCGTCCCCGACGGTCTCGCCTCAGGCGGTCTCCAGCTCCGCTCCATCATCTCCGGTGCCGACGCCCCCACCGAATCCAGATCCCCCGCCGGAGCCACCGTCACCGTCAAACAGCGTCAGCAGCAGGCTCTCCTCGAATGGGATTCCTTCAACGTCGGCCGCAACACGCACCTCCAGTTCGATCAGTCCGACGGCGGTGCCGCCGCCCCTCAATGGATCGCCTTCAACAGGGTCTCCGACCCCTCCGGCCGTCCCTCCCAGATCCTCGGCCGCATCTCCTCTCAAGGCCAGGTCTACATCATCAATCAGAACGGCATTCTCTTCGGCAGCACTAGCCAGATAAATGTCCGCGGGCTCGCCGCCTCCTCCCTCCCACTCAACGACAACCTCGTCGCCCGCGGTCTCCTCAACAACCCGGACGCCCAGTTCCTCTTCTCCGCCCTCCCCATCGCCGCAGGAGCCAAAGGCACACCCGCCTTCACCCCTCCTCCCAGTTTCCTCCCCGACAACCGCCGCGGCGACATCACCGTCCTCCCCGGCGCCATCCTTTCCAGCCCGCTCAGCCCCGACGGCAACGGCGGCCGCATCCTCCTCGCCGCCCCTAACGTCACAAATTCGGGCTCCATCCTCGCCCCCGATGGCCAGGTCATCCTTGCCGCAGGTCTCGAAATCGGCGTCGATGCCCACAAATCCTCCGACGCCTCCCTCCGCGGTCTCGATGTCTACATCGGCACCACCGGCCCCTCCGACGGACGCGCCCGCAACGACGGGCTCATCGAGGTCCCTCGCGGCAACGCATGGATCGCCGGCCGCGAGGTCCTCAACCTCGGTGCCATCGAAAGCTCCACCTCCGTCGCCCTCAACGGCCGCATCGATCTCTCCGCCAGTCACGACGCCGTCCCTAACTCCGGCTACGACCCCGCCGTCCCCTCCACCGGCGCTCCCTTCCTCTTCCGCTCCACCGGTCCCGTCACCGCCGGCCCCGGCAGCATCATCCGCATCCTCCCCGAATACAACAATCCCACTAAAGCCGTCGGCTCCGAACTCGCCCTCCGCTCCCGCATCCGCCTCGAAGGCAGCTCCATTTCCTTCAACCAGAACGCCGCCATCCTCGCCCCTAACGCCATCGTCTCCGGCCGCGCCGGCACATGGTTCTACAACGGCACCCCCGTCCCCCCCGTCTCCAGCTTCGTCTCGTCCTCAGGCCTCATCCAGATGGAACGCGGCGCTTCCATCGATGTCTCCGGCTCCTCCGCCTCCGCCCCGCTCTCCCAGGTCATCCTCTCCCTCGTCCTCCGCAGCGGCGAACTCGGCCCCTCACCTCTCCAACGCTCCGGCCCGCTCCGCGGCCCCACCCTCACCGTCGACCTCCGCGACCACGGCACCTACCGCGGCCGCTCGTGGATCGGCACGCCCCTCGCCGACCTCACCGGCTACGCCGCCCTCATCGAACGCTCCGTCGCCGAACTCACCGTCGCCGGCGGCTCGGTCGACTTCGCCTCAGGCAGCTCTCTAGCCATTCAACCCGGCGCGTCCATCAATGTCAGCGGCGGCTCCATCTCCTACTCCGGCGGCCCAGTCCGCACGTCCCGGCTCATCGCCGACGGCCACCTCGTCGACATCCGCGACGCCGTCCCCGACCGGCTCTACTCCGGCATCTACTCCGGCACCGCCGACGAAACCCACGCACGCTGGGGCATCGTCAGGACGTTCGCCCACGCCCTCGCTCCCACCGGCGCATGGTCTGATCCCGGCTGGATCGACGGCGCCAACGCAGGCTCGCTCAGCCTCGCCTCCCCTGTCATGTCCCTCGCCGGCAACCTCTCCGGCAATGCCATCACCGGCCCACGCCAGCTCCGCAACTCTCCACTCACCAGCTCCCTCCCCGACGCCGGTTCCCTCACGCTCTCCTTCTCCGGCGAAACAGTCCTCAACAACGCCGTCGTCGCCGCTCAGCTCACCTCCCCGGACGTCGTCTTCTCCCGTCTCCCCGCCTCCAGCTCCGGGAACACCACATTCCTATCTCCCTACCTAACCTCTTCCAGCGGCTTCGGATCCATCGAGATCCGCAACGAGGGCGGCTCCATCTCCGTCCCCTCCAACATCGCCCTCCACACCGCCCCCGGCGGTTCCCTCCGCTTCTCCGCAGGCAATCTCTCCATCGCCGGATCCCTCGCTGCCCCATCCGGCACCATCGCCCTCGAAGCCCTCAACATCACTCCCTATCAGGCCGCCGTCATCCGCAACCTCCCGGAAGCCGAACGGCAGCTCCCGCCTACCGCACCCGGCCGCGGCTCGGTCTCCCTCGCCAGCTCCGCACAACTCACCACCGCCGGCATCCTCGCCGACGACCGGCTCCGCTCCGCCACCACCATCACCCAACCCGCCCTCATCTCAGGCGGCACCATCCGCATCGCCGGATATAACACTTCCCTCGCTCGCGGCAGCTCGCTCGATGTCTCCGGCGGTCTCCTCGTCGAACCCGACGGCACCATCCACTACGGCAACGGCGGCAGCATCACGCTCAAAGGCGGCGAAGACCCGCAACTCAGCGGGATCATCGGCGGGCTCTTCTCCTCCTCCGCCTCGCTCTCCGGCTTCTCCGGGGCCCGCGGCGGCTCGCTCGCCATCACCGCCCCGCTCATCCGCATCGGCAACTCCTCCCCCACCCCCGGCGCTCTCCACCTCCACCCCTCCTTCTTCGCCTCCGGCGGCTTCTCCTCATTCAGCCTCACCGGTCTGCCTGTCAAAAACTCCGAAGGCCTCACGCTCCCAGGCCTCGTCATCGAACCCAATACCCGCATCGCCCCAGTCGCCTCCAGTCTCGTCGCCTCTCCACACGCCGCCAACGGGACCCTCGCCCTCCTCCCCGTCCTCCGCCCCGCCGGTCTCCGCTCCCCAGTCAGTCTCAGCTTCTCCGCCGCCGGCATCCGCGACGGCATCCTCGATGTCCCGCTCCTCCGCGGCGACCTCATCATGTCTGATGGCGCTTCCATCGTCACCGACCCTCTCGCCTCAGTCCAATTCTCCGGCCGCACCGCCGCCATCATGGGCTCGGTCTTCGCCCCCGCCGGAACCATCTCGATCTCTGCCGGCGACTCCAACGCCGCCCTTCCTAACATCGACACCGCCCTCACCACTCTCGTCCTCGGCCCTCGCTCGCACCTCTCCACAGCCGGCACCACACTCCTCCTCCCCGATCCTTTCTCCCGCCGGACCGGCTCGGTCCTCCCCGGCGGCACCATCTCCCTCTCCGGCAATCTCCTCCTCGCCAAGGGGGCTCGTCTCGATGTCTCCGGCACCTCCGGAACCCTCGACCTCCCCCCGGCTACCGCCCACCCGCTCTCTACCTTCTCCCTCCCGTCCTCCGGCGGCCTCACCTCTACCCCTAACGCCATCGCCTCGGTCCCCGTCCGTCTCGAATCCAACGGCGGTCTCATCACCCTCACCGGTCTCGACTTCCTCGTCTCCGACGCCTCCCTCTCCGGCCGCGCCGGCGGTCCCTCCGCTCTCGGCGGCACACTCGCCATCTCCTCCGGCCGCTTCTACGCCCCGGGCAATCTCCCCCAACCCCAGGACTCCAATCTCACAGTCTCCCAATCCGGTCCCCTCATTCCCGCGGGCACCTCCGTCTCCCCGCTCGCCATTGCCAAACCGCTCCCAGGCCTCACCCCGGGCGGCTCGTTCGCCGCCGATGCCTTCCTCCGCGGCGGCTTCGACTCCCTCTCCCTCGGCGGCTCGGTAGCCTTCCAAGGCCCCGTCTCCATCGCCGCCCGCAACTCCCTCTCCGTCGCCTCCGGCGGCATCCTCTCCGCAGACAACGCAGTCATCCTCTCCGCCCCCTACGTCGCCCTCGGCCGCCCGCTCGACCTCCCCATCCGCCCCGAAGACCGACGCAATCCCTTCGGCGCAAATTTCGCACCAACCCCCGGCACCGGCTCCCTAACCATCAACGCCAGCCACCTCGACGTCGGCACGCTCTCGCTCCAGAACATCAGCACCGCCAACCTCCGCTCCAGCGGCGACCTCCGCGGCAGCGGCATCCTCAACATCGCCGGCCAACTCTCCCTCCACGCCGCTCAGATCTACCCGCTCACCGCCTCCTCCTTCGAAATCTTCGCCTACGATTCCTCCATCGCAGGCCTCTCCCAACCCGGCAGGGTCTCCATCACCTCCCCCCCCCGGTCAACTCCCCGCCCTCCCGCTCACCGCCGGCGGCAACCTCCGCATCTTCGCCTCCTCCATCTCCCAAAGCGGCACGCTCCGCGCCCCGTTCGGTTCCATCACGCTCGGCTGGGACGGCACCGGCACCAAACCGCTCGATCTCGTCACCGGCAACGCCACCTCCTTCCCCGTCACTTCATCCCTCCAGCTCTCTAACACCAGCACAACTTCCGTCTCCGGCATCGATCCGCTCACCGGCCGCGGCATCACCATGCCCTACGGCATCAGCCCGGACGGGCTCACATGGATCGACCCCCGCGGCGTCGACGTCACCGCCGGCGGTCTCCCTGACAAATCCATCAGCCTCGCCGCCACCGCCACCACCATGGCCCCCGGAGCCGTCATCGACCTCCGCGGCGGCGGCGACCTCTTCGCCTTCCGCTGGATCCCCGGCAACGGCGGTCCCTCCGACATCCTCGCCAACCCGGACGCCTTCGCCATTCTCCCGGGCTTCTCCTCCCCCATCGCGGCCGCCGCTCCATTCAACCCTTCCGCCTCCGACACTAACCTCATCCGCTCATCCGGCCCCGGCTACACCAGCACTTCCCTCCAACCCGGCGACAAGGTCTTCCTCAAAGGCAGCCGCGCCCTCCCCTCCGGCACCTACACGCTCCTCCCCGCACGCTACGCGCTCCTCCCCGGTGCCGTCCTCGTCACGCCCAGATCCGACGCCCCCACCGGAACTCAGGAACTCCCCGACGGCAGCAGTCTCGTCTCCGGCCTCGCCTTCAATAACCTCCACTCCAACAGTCTCCCAGCCCAACCCGCCTCGGTCTTCGAAATCGCCCCAAGCCCAGTCATCCCCGCCCGCGCCGAATACCAGTCATTCTTCGCTAACAGTTTTCTCCGCGGCGCCGCCACCCGTCTCAGTCTCCCCCAACCATCCCTCCCATCCGACGCCGCCCGTCTCGCCATCTCCGCCACCAGCTCCATGGCCCTCTCCGGCTCGGTCTTCTCCGCCGGTGCCGCCAGCGGCCGCGGCAGCTCCATCGACATCGCCTCCGCCGCCGGCTTCCTCATCAATCGCGATGGCTCGTCTCCCGGCGATTCCCGCATCACCCTCTCCTCCTCCACGCTCTCCAGCTGGCAAGCCGCCAGTCTCCTCATCGGCGGTACCCGTTCCTCCTCATCCTCCGCCTCCTCCACCATCACCCCGCTCGCCAGCTCCGTCACCATCGACAACGCCGGCGCCACCCTCAACGCCGGCGACCTCACGCTCGTCGCCACCGACTCCATCAGCATCGTCTCCGGCTCATCACTCGCCGCCTCCGGCAACCCCGCCGCCTCCCCATCAGTCATCTCCGGCAACGGCGCAGCCGTCCGTCTCGGCGGCATCTCCTCCGCTTCCCTCACGCGCTCCTCCGCCTCCGCCGGAACCGGTTCCCTAACGATCGGTAGTCTCGCCTCCCTCTCCGCACCATCCATCACGCTCGACACCACCGGCCGCGCCTCCATCAGCCCCGACGCCCTCGCCTCCGGCTCCACCACCGCCATCAACAGCGGCCGCATCTCCCTCGCCCTCGACCCATCCGCCCTCCTCGCCCCCGACCCCGGTCTCGTCCTCTCCGGCAACCTGCTCGCCGCCCTTGAACGCGCCTCCTCTCTCTCCCTCGGCAGCTATTCCTCCATCGACCTCTACGGCTCCGGCACCTTCGGCTCAACGCTCTCAAGACTCGCCCTCAACGCAGGCACCATCCGCCAGCTCGACGCCTCCCCCGCTAGCCTCACTTTCTCCGCCCGCGAGATCCTCCTCGGCAACGCCACCAGCGCCCCCGCATCTCCCGCCTCCCTAACCACCAGCCACCAGCTCACTTTCTCCGCCGACTCAATCCGCCTCACCAACGGCAACCTCTCCTTCGGCAACCCGGGCACTGTCTCCCTCTCCGCTCCCGGTGGCATCACCTCCGACGGCTCGGGCTCACTCACCACCCTCGGCAACCTCACCCTGACCGCCCCCATCCTCACCGGCACCGCAGGCTCGGACCGCACCATCACCGCCGCAGGCAATCTCTCCCTCGATAACCCTATCGCCTCTGGCAATTCCACACTCTCCCCCGGCCTCGGCGCAGCTCTCAATCTCTCCGCCGCCTCCCTCAACCTCAACTCCTTCATCGCCCTCCCCGGCGGCTCGCTCTCCGCCACCGCCACGTCCGGAAATCTCACCCTCGGCGGCCGCATCGATGTCTCCGGCCAATCCCGCAGCTTCTACGACGCCACCCGCTTCGCCGACGCCGGCTCCGTCTCGCTCAAATCCTCCAACGGCGATGTCATCCTAACTCCCTCCTCCTCCATCAGCGTCGCCGCCCACCCCGGCGGCGGCAACTCTGGCTC
>CANHUG010000050.1 GCA_947462995.1 Verrucomicrobiales bacterium
AGCCCGAACACCTCCGGCATCCGCAGCAATCCCCCCGCCGCCACCATGCTGTCATGCCGGATCAGATCCCGCAGCACCTGCAATGTCCAATGCAGCGCATGCACCCCCAGCGGCCTCCCCGCAGGATCATACGCCGCCAATCCCTCCGTCTCCGCCGCCTCCAGAAACGCCGCCGTCACCTCCGGATCCGCACTCCCCACCGCCCCAGGCTCCCCACCCTCCCCCTCCGCTCGCACCCACTCCTCCGCCAGATACCTCGCCGCTTCCTGCGGCCGCGCAAACACCCGGATCCCTTCCTCAGGATCCCGCAACTCAATCTCCGACGCCACCCACCGCTCCACCACCGGCCTCCCCCATTCGTCAAACCGATCCCTCTCCCCACCATTCGCATGCACCAGCACCGTCACCGAAACCCCTTTCCGCTCCATCGACCCCAGCGCCATCGCCAGCAACGGCGACACATCAGGCACCGCCGCCACCACCACTTTACTAACGCCCTCCGGCAGCCGCCCCGTCTCCGCCGCCTCCATCCGCTCACGATGCGGATCCACCATCCCCGCCGCCTCCATCCGCGCCACCGCTTTCATCTCAATCCCCGCAAGCTCCCGCCACCGCATCGCTTCCTCATGCCCCGACCCTAACCGCTCCGCCGCCCCCGCAAAATCCAGTCCTCCCTCGTCCAGCTGATGCCGCAACCTCAGCAACTCCGCCGCCGCTCCCAACGCCCACGCCTGATCCCGATTCGGCGGATCCGCAGGAAACACCGCACGGCATTCCTCCATCGTCAGCGTCCGCATCGTCTCCATCCAGCACGCCAACTCACTCGCCCGCTCCGCCACTTCCTCCCCGCTCCCGCGCGACACCACTGCCTCCGGCGTCACAATCCGCGGCGGCAGCATCGCCCCCCCACGCTCCGCCGCCCCCAAAGCCAGCACCTCCCGCAACCGCCGCCCTGCCTCCGCAGCCGGCACCACCACCATCACCCCGGAAAGATCCAGCATCCCTCCCTCATGCCCCGCCGCCAGCCATCCCGCCACCTGCGGCAGCAAATGGCGGTCCCATGAAAGAAAAACTCGGTGCGGCATACAACGGATCAGTGGTGAAAGTCACCGTATAACCCACTCCGCCTCGCCCGCAATCACAGATCACTTCCCACCCACTCTTTCCTTCTCACTTCTCACTTCTCACCGGCGGCCCGCCCCGCAAAGCATCCCGCACACTGTGCCACACAAACAGCGAATTGTAAGTGAAATACCGACGCCACAACCGCCGCGGCTCCGCCAGCAACCGATACAACCACTCCATCCCCATCCGCTGAATCCACCCAGGCGCCTGACTCACCTCCCCAGCATGAAACGCAAACGCCGCCCCAATCCCGAAATACACCCCCGGCGGCAACCGGTCCTTGTTCTCGCCAATCCACCGCTCCTGCTTCGGACACCCCAACCCCACCCAGATCAGATTCGCCCCGCTCTCCCGAATCATCCCAGCCATCCGCTCAAACTCATCCTCCGGCCACACCCCGAACGGCGGACTGTACGCCCCCGCCACCACCGTCCCCGGAAACTCCGCCGCAAACCGCGCCCGCAACTTCCCCAGCGTGCTCTCCTTCCCGCCTAACAGAAAATGCCGCAGCTCCGGCCTCCCCGCCGACCGCTCAATCGTCCGCAGCATCAATGTCGGCCCATACACCCGGTCACTCAACCTCGCCCCTCCCCCAGCTCCCCGATTCACTGCCCAGATCAATGGCATCCCGTCCGGACAAATCAGATCAAACCGCGCCATCGCCGCCCCAAACGCAGGATCCACCCGCGCCAAGGCCGCCACATGCGTGTTCGCCGCCTCTACCGCCCACGCCCGCCCCTCCAGCGCCAGTGCCTTCTCCACAATCCAGTCCACCGCCCCGGCATAATCCGTGACCGCCACCGGCAGATCCAGCACCCGGCGCCGCTCCATACTCAACGCACCGACGTTTCCAACCCGCGCGTCGCATCCGCCACCGCACGCTCCCGCTGCGCCAGCTCCAGATCCGCCTCCACCATCAGCTTCACCAGTTCCTTGAACTTCACCTTCGGCTCCCAGCCCAGCTTCCGCTTCGCCTTCGCAGGATCCCCGATCAGCAACTCCACCTCCGCAGGCCGCTCATACCGCGCGTCGTAATCCACGTACTTCTCCCAATCCAGATCCAGCAGCGCAAACGTCTCCTGCACAAACTCCTTCACCGAATGCGTCTCGTTCGTCGCCACCACATAATCATCCGGCTCGTCCTGCTGCAGCATCAGCCACATCATCTCCACATATTCCTTCGCATACCCCCAGTCCCGCCGCGCATCCATGTTCCCAAGGAACAACTTCTCCTGCAGCCCAGCCTTGATCCGCGTCGCCGCCCTCGTGATCTTCCGCGTCACAAACGTCTCACCCCGCCGCGGCGATTCATGGTTGAACAGAATCCCGTTGCTCCCGTGCAACCCGTAACTCTCACGGTAATTCACCGTCAGCCAGTACCCGTACACCTTCGCACACGCATACGGCGACCGCGGCCAGAACGGGGTCTCCTCCGTCTGCGGCACCGCCTGCACCTTCCCGTACATCTCCGACGAAGACGCCTGATAATAACGCGTCTTCTTCATCAACCCAGTATGCCTCATCGCCTCCAGCAACCGCTGCACACCCAGGCCCACCGCATCCCCAGTATACTCCGGACAGTCGAAACTCACCCGTACATGGCTCTGCGCACCCAGATTGTAAATCTCCTCAGGCTGAATGTCATACAGCAGTCTCGCCAGATTCGTCCCGTCGCACAAATCCCCGTAATGCAGATGCATCCGCCGCCCAGCTTCGTGCGGATCCGCATAAATATGATCAATCCGCCCCGTATTGAACGACGACCCCCGGCGGATCAACCCGTGTACTTCATATCCTTTCCCTAGCAGAAGCTCCGCAAGATACGATCCGTCCTGCCCCGTGATGCCTGTGATAAGTGCGCGTTTCATGTCGTTGGTTAGATATCGTTGAAATTGTCGTTCCCCTCTCCACTCACCCCCGCACCCGGCCGCTCCCGGTATCCTCCAGAAAACAGCGGTAAGCATCCTCAAGTCCTTCCCGCAATCCAATTCGCGGTTTCCACCCAGTCCCCGCCAGCCGCGTGTTGTCCATCAGCTTCCGCGGTGGCCCGTCCGGCTTGCTCGGATCCGTGCCAATCCGCCCGCGGTATCCCACCGTCTCCGCCACCAGCCCAGCCAGCTCCCGAATGCTCACATCACTCCCAAACCCCACATTCACCAAGTCCGGTGGATCCTCCAGTTCCAGCAGGTGCAGACACGCCTCCGCAAGGTCATCCACATGCAGAAACTCCCGCAGAGGCGTCCCGCTACCCCAGATCACCACTTCCTCATCCCCACGCTGCGCCGCCTCATGAAACCGCCTCAGCAACGCCGGAATCACATGCGAATTCTCAAGGTGATAGTTGTCCCCCGGCCCGTACAGATTCGTCGGCATCGCACTGTGATACATCAACCCGTGCTGCTTCCTGTAATACTGACACAACTTCAATCCCGCAATCTTCGCCACCGCATACGCCTCGTTGGTCGGCTCCAGCGCACTCGTCAGCAGACAATCCTCAGGCATCGGCTGCGGTGCCAGCCGCGGATAAATGCACGAACTCCCCAGAAACAACAACCGACCCACCCCTGCTCGCCGACTCCCCTCAATCACGTTCAACGCTATCGCCAGATTATCATGAATGAAATCCGCAGGATACGTGCTGTTCGCATAAATCCCCCCAACCTTCGCCGCCGCCACCAGCACCACGTCCGGCCGCTCCGCCTCCAGCCACCCATACACCGCCGCCTGATCCATCAAATCCAACTCCCTCCGCCCAGGCGCAAGCACCCGGCTCATCCCGCGCTTCCCCACCGCCCGCACCAAGGCCGACCCCACCATGCCGCGCGCCCCCGCAATGAAAACTTTAGCTTCAGATGAAAGTGATCTTCCAGTACTCATAATTATCATCAACAGACAGAATCAAGCCGCGACGTAATCACAGCCCAACCCGCGTGGCAACCCATTAATCTTGAATGCGCACCGCTCAATCTCCCTACTCCCCACAACAACCCATCACCCCCACCCCCCTCCACCATGCGCCCCTCCCTCCTCGCCCCGCTCCTCGCCCTCGCCGCCGCCGCCATCCCCCTCGTCCTCAATCCCGCTTCCTCCTCCACCGCAGCCGATTCCTCCACCCCGGCTCGCAAACGCATCCTCTTCTTCACCAAAAGCAGCGGCTTCGAACACTCCGTCATCTCATGGAAAAACGGCCAACCCTCGTGGGCCGAAAAACAACTCCTCTCCCTCGGCACCAAACACGGCTGGGACTTCACTTTCTCCAAGGACGGCTCCAAGTTCTCCCCCGAGTACCTCAAAAACTTCGACGCCGTCCTCTTCTACACCACCGGCGACCTCACCTCCCCAGGCACCGACAACCAGCCACCCATGTCCCCAGCCGGGAAACAAGCCCTCATCGACTGGGTCCGCAACGGCGGCGCCTTCGCAGGCACCCACTCCGCCTCCGATACCTTCCACACCGCCAACGAATCCAAAAAAGGCCCCGACCGCTGGGTCAATCACGGCGACATGGCCGACCCTTACGTCAAGCTCCTCGGCGGCGAATTCATCCGCCACGGCGCTCAGCAGAAATCAAAAAACACCGTCATCAACCCAGCCTTCCCAGGCATGGAATCCCTCGGCTCCTCCTTCGAACTCCACGAGGAATGGTACTCCCTCAAGGAC
Organism: Verrucomicrobiales bacterium; assembly: GCA_947462995.1. Taxonomy (GTDB): domain Bacteria; phylum Verrucomicrobiota; class Verrucomicrobiia; order Verrucomicrobiales; family V1-33; genus V1-33. The sequence continues at coordinate 4,786 of CANHUG010000050.1, forward strand.
TTCCCCGATGACCTCCACGTCCTCCTCCTCCAGGACTCCCCATCCATGAAAGGCGACGAATACAAACGCCCGCCCTTCCCCTCCACATGGGCACGCTCCGACGGCAAAGGCCGGGTCTTCTACACCTCCATGGGCCACCGCGAAGACGTCTGGACCAACCCGCTCTTCCACAATGTCCTCTCCGGCGGTCTCCGCTGGGCCATGGGCGACGCCCCCGCTGACACCACCCCAAACATCCGCAAGGTCGCCCCTGGCGCATGGTCCAATCCCCCCTTCCCCACCCCGAAACCAGCCGCCAAACCCACCCCAAAACCCGCTCCCATCCCCAACGACCCCAAATCCACGCATCCCGCACCCTGATCAAAGGCGTTTCCGCAGAACCCCGTTGCACCCGCTCCACATCAGCGCATCAACTCCCGGATAATCTCAAGGGGCCCCCTGCCCCAAACACCAATTTCGTCCTTTCCTCTTCCCATCATGGCCTTCGAAATCAAAGTCCCCAACGCCGGCGAATCCATCACCAGCGCCGTCATCTCCACATGGCACAAAAATAACGGCGACTCCGTCAAGGTCGGCGACCTCCTCGTCACCATCGACACCGATAAGGTCTCCACTGAACTCCAGGCCGAAGCCGCAGGCACTCTCCAAATCTCCGCCCCTGCAGGCGAAGAAGTCAAAATCGGCGCCGTCATCGGCACCATCGCCGAAGGCGCCCCAGCCGCTGCCCCAGCTCCAGCTGCCACCCCAGCCGCTCCAGCCCCAGTCGCCGCTCCAGCTGCCCCGGAACCCACCCCGGCCCCAGCCGCTGCCCCCACACCAGCGCCAGCTCCCGCCGCCGCTGCCCCCAAAATCGACCTCTCCGTCGTCCCCAAACCAGTCGCCGCCGCCGCCGCCGTCATCCTCGACAACTCCGGCCGCACCACCCGCAAGCGGATGTCCCCTCTCCGCCGCAAAATCGCCACCCATCTCGTCAACGCGCAGCACACCGCCGCCATCCTCACCACCTTCAACGAGGTCGACATGACGGAGATCATGAATCTCCGCAAGCTCCTCCAGGACAGCTTCGTCGCCCGTCACGGGGTCAAACTCGGCTTCATGTCCTTCTTCATCAAGGCCGTCACCGAAGCCCTCAAAGCCGTCCCTCAGGTCAACGGCCGCATCGACGGCGATGACATCATCCTCAATAACTACTTCGACATCGGCGTCGCCGTCGGTACCGAAAAAGGCCTCGTCGTCCCAGTCCTCCGCGACTGCGATCAGAAATCCTTCGGCCAAACCGAAAAAGACCTCGCCGACTACGCCATCAAGGCCCGCGACGGCAAAATCGCCATCGAAGACCTCCAAGGCGGCGTCTTCACCATCTCCAACGGCGGCATCTACGGCAGTCTCCTCAGCACGCCCATCCTCAATCCGCCACAAAGCGCCATCCTCGGCATGCACGCCATCCAGCAGCGCCCCGTCGCCATCAACGGCAAGGTCGAAATCCGCCCCATGATGTACCTCGCCATGAGCTACGACCACAGGCTCATCGATGGTAAGGAAGCCGTCACCTTCCTCGTCCGCGTCAAAGAATGCCTCGAACAACCGACGCGTCTCCTCCTCGGAGCCTGACCCTAGGCGCTTGACCCGCTGATCCGTCCCTCCCGGGACCAGCTTTCTCCCGACCTCATTCCCCCTGCCCTGCGTCCAGGTCAGGGCCCACCTTCGTTCGCTTCTCATGCCCGCAAGGTCCTCCCGAAAGAAAGCAACTCCCGCTCCCAAACCGACGCCCACCCCAGCGCCGGACTGCATCACCATCCGCGGAGCCCGCCAGAACAACCTCAAGGGCTTCGACCTCGACCTCCCCCTCGGTAAACTCAACGTCATCACCGGCCCCAGCGGCAGCGGCAAATCCTCCCTCGCCTTCCAGACCATCTACGCTGAAGGCCAGCGCCGCTACGTCGAAACCTTCTCGCCCTACACCCGCCAGTTCTTCGAACGCATGGACAAACCGCAGGTCGACGAGATCCGCGGCATCCCCCCAGCCATCGCCATCCAGCAGTCCAACTCCGTCCGCACCACCCGCTCCACCGTGGGCACCATGACGGAAATCAACGACTACCTCAAACTCCTCTGGCCCCGCATCGCCTCCGCCTCCTGCCCGTCCTGCCACCAGCCCGTCCGCCCCGACTCCCCAGCCTCCATCGCCGACACCGCCCTCCGCACATGGCCTGACGAATCCGTCCTCGTCACGTTCCCAGTCCCCGCACCCAGCGGCACGTCCCCAGCCGACTTCTTCGCCTTCCTCAAACAACAGGGCTTCCTCCGCGTCTGGCTCTTCGGCAACACCTTCCGCACCGACGAACCGGATCGCTTCCCCCACCAGTCCCTCCCCTCCGTCGTCCCAGTCATCCAGGACCGGCTCCCCGTCCGCGAATCCTCACGGCTCTCCGAAGCCCTCGAAACCGCCTTCACCCTCGGCAAAGGCAAGCTCGCCCTCGTCTCCCCTTCTTCTAACACGTCCCTCCGCTTCTCCCGCGGCTGGCACTGCGCTTCCTGCGACCTCGAAATCCGTCAGCCCTCCCCAGCCCTCTTCTCCTTCAATAATCCCCTCGGAGCCTGCCCGGACTGCCGCGGCTTCGGCCGTGTCATCGGCATCGATCTCGACCGCGCCCTCCCTGACAAATCCCTCTCCATCCGCGACGGGCTCGTCAAAGCCTTCCAGGGTGCCACCTACGGCGAAAGCCAGAAGGACCTCCTCCGCTGCGCCAAATCCCGAGGGGTCTCCACCACCACCCCATTCGACGAACTCCCCGCCGACGACCAACACTGGATCCTCCACGGCGACCCGGACTTCGCCGCCAACCCCGACGCCGCATGGGAAAGCGGCCGCTGGTACGGGGTCCAGGGCTTCTTCGACTACTTCGAAAAAAAGGCCTACAAGATGCACGTCCGCGTCTTCCTCAGCCGCTACCGCAGCTACACCACCTGCCGCTCCTGCAAAGGCGCTCGCCTCCGCCCCGATTCCCTCCTCTTCACCGCCGACGGCCGCACGCTCCCCGATTGGTGGCAACTCCCCGTCTCCACGCTCCGCCCCATCGTCGCTAACTCCCCGCTCCCGCCAGACGACCACACCGCTCGTCTCGTCCGCGACGAAATCACCAGCCGTCTCCACTACCTCGAACAAGTCGGCCTCGGCTACCTCAATCTCGACCGCGCCTCACGCTCCCTCAGCGGCGGCGAAGTCATGCGCGTCACCCTGACAACCTGTCTCGGAGCCTCTCTCGTCAACACGCTCTTCGTCCTCGACGAACCCAGCGTCGGTCTCCACCCGCGCGATACTTCCCGGCTCATCGAGGTCATGCGCCACCTCCGCGACAAGGGCAACACGCTCCTAGTCGTCGAACACGAGGAATCTGTTATGCGCGCCGCCGATAACCTCATCGAAATCGGCCCCGGCCGCGGCGACTCCGGCGGCGATCTCGTCTTCCACGGCTCGCTCGACCAACTCCCCTCCGCCACCAACTCCCTAACCGCCGACTACCTCCTCGGCCGCAAATCCATCCCCATCCCCATCCGCCGCCGCTCCCCGGCCAAAGGCAACGAAATCCGCATCACCAAAGCCTCCCAGCACAATCTCCGCAAAATCGACATCGCCTTCCCGCTAGGCATCTTCTGCTGCGTCACCGGCGTCAGCGGCAGCGGCAAAAGCACCCTAGTCCACGAGGTCCTCTACGAAAACCTCCTCCGCGCCAAAGGCGAACCCTCCGAAAACGACCCCGGCGCCTGCCGCAGTCTCTCCGGCTCGGAAAAAATCGCCGAGGTCGTCATGGTCGACCAATCCCCGCCCAGCCGCACCCCGCGCAGCACCCCGGCCGTCTACACCGGCGCATGGGACAGCATCCGCCTCCTCTTCGCCGACACCGCCGCCGCCGTCGAACAAAAGCTCCAACCAGGCTACTTCTCCTTCAACTCCGGCAAAGGCCGCTGCGGAAGATGTCAGGGCGCAGGCTTCGAAAAGGTCGAAATGCAGTTCCTCAGCGACATCTTCGTCACCTGCCCCGAATGCGAAGGAGCCCGCTTCCGCCCCGAAGCCCTCAAACTCCTCTGGAACGGCAAAAACATCCGCGACGTCCTCGCCATGTCCATCGCCGAAGCCATCCCCTTCTTCCGCAATAGCCCACCAGACCGCGCCAACCCAGCCGAACGCTCGGACGCCGCTAACCGCGCCGCCGCCGCCCTCCAGATCCTCGACGAGGTCGGCCTCGGCTACCTCCGTCTCGGCCAACCTCTCAACACGCTCTCCGGCGGCGAAAGCCAGCGCCTCAAACTCGTCGGCCATCTCCTCTCCGGCGGCCAGCGCCGCACGCTCTTCATCCTCGACGAACCCACCACCGGTCTCCACTTCGACGACATCGCCCTCCTCCTCAATCTCTTCCAGCGTCTCGTCGACAACGGCCACTCGCTCATCGTCATCGAACACAATATGGAGGTCATCAAATGCGCCGACTGGCTCATCGACCTCGGCCCCGAAGCCGGCAGTGAAGGCGGTCTGGTCGTCGCCCAAGGCACCCCCGAATCCGTCGCCGCCATCCCCGCCTCACACACCGGCCGCTTCCTCCGCCACCTCCTCCCAGGCTTCCCCGCACGTTCTTCACTAGCGGAATCTCCGACTCCACCCGTTCCTCCCGCACCCGCCCCGCCCAAGGGCATCTCCATCCGCGGCGCCCGCGAACACAATCTCAAAAACATCTCGGTCGAAATCCCCCGCAACCAGTTCGTCACCGTCACCGGTCTCTCCGGATCCGGTAAAAGCACGCTCGCCTTCGACATCGTCTTCGCTGAAGGCCAGCGCCGCTTCCTCGACAGCATGTCCACCTACGCCAGACAGTTCGTCGAACAGATGGAACGCCCGGAAGTCGACCACGTCAGCGGGCTCCCGCCCACCGTCGCCATCGAACAACGCATCAGCCGCGGCGGCATCAAAAGCACCGTCGCCACCGTCACCGAAATCTATCACTTCCTCCGGCTCCTCTACGCCAAAACCGGCGACCAGTTCTGCCCGAAATGCCACGTCCCCGTCGAACAGCAGTCCGCCGGCGCCATCGTCTCCTCCGTCCGCGCCGCCCTCAAATCCGGCCCAGTCCGTCTCTGCGCCCCAGTCATCCGCGGCCGCAAGGGCTTCCATACCCAGGTCGCTGAATCCGCCATCCGCCAGGGCTACTCCGAACTCGTCGTCGACGGCGCCATCGTCCCAGCCAGCCCGTTCCCAAAACTCGCCCGCTTCAAGGAACATTCCATTGACGTCGTCGTCGCATCCCTCACAAAAACCCCGCCCCTCGCCACGCTCGACGATCTCGTCCAGAAGGCCCTCGCTCTCGGCCGCGGTGTCGTCCGCATCCTCGACTCCAAAGGCATCTCCTCCGTCCTCAATACCAGACGTTCCTGTCCGGATTGCGGCGACTCCTTCGACGATCTCGATCCGCGCCTCTTCTCCTTCAACAGCCCCCACGGCTGGTGTCTCTCCTGCCGCGGCTACGGCACCATCCGCTCGTCCTCCGCTCTCGACCCAGACCGCGCTTCCTCTCTCATGGAAGCCGAACTCCTCGAAGAAGCTCGCCGCGAACACGACGACGCCGACTCGGTCTCCCCATGCCCTGTCTGTCACGGAGGCCGCCTGACAACCGAAGCCCTCAACGTCCGCCTCGCCAATCTCAGCATCGCCGACGTCGCCAATCTCCCCGTCCGCGACGCCGCCACCCATCTCGCCTCGCTCTCGTTCTCCGGCACCAAGGCCCTCATCGCCCGCGACATCCTCCCCGAAATCCATCAGCGGCTCCGCTTCCTCGACGAGGTCGGCCTCGGCTACCTCCAACTCGGCCGCAGCGCCACCACCCTCAGCGGCGGCGAAAGTCAGCGCATCCGCCTCGCCGCCCAGCTAGGCTCTAACCTCACCGGGGTCCTCTACGTCCTCGACGAACCCACCATCGGTCTCCACCCGCGCGACAACGCCGCCCTCCTCGACACGCTCGTCGCCCTCCGCAACAAGGGCAACTCTCTCCTCGTCGTCGAACACGACGAGGAAACCATGCGCCGCAGCGACACCATCATCGATCTCGGCCCCGGAGCCGGCATCTTCGGCGGTCAACTCATCGCCCAGGGCTCCGTCGACGATCTCGCCCGCAATCCGGACTCCATCACCGGCCGCACGCTCGGCCTCAAAACCATCCACCCCGTCCGCGGTGCCCGCCGTCCGCTCCCGGCCTCCTCCGCCCCGGACGCATGGCTCCACATCCGCGGAGCCTCCGCTAACAATCTCAAGAACGTCGACATCAGCATCGCCATCGCCCGCCTCACCGTCATCACCGGCATCAGCGGCAGCGGCAAAAGCTCGTTCATGCGCGGCGTCCTCCACCCTAGCGTCAGCGCTCTCCTCAAACTCAAACGCCCGTCCCCCAAAGCCCTCGTCGGCTGCTCGTCCCTCACAGGAACCGACCGTCTCGAAGCGGTCTACGAGGTCGACCAGTCCCCCATCGGCAAAACCAGCCGCAGCACCCCAGGCACCTACATCAAGGTCTTCGACGAAATCCGCGCGCTCTTCGCCTCTCTCCCAGCCTCAAAAATCCGCGGCTACACCGCCAGTCGCTTCTCCTTCAACACCGAAGGCGGCCGCTGCGAAACCTGCGGCGGCAACGGGGTCATCAAACACGAAATGGCCTTCCTCCCCACTAGCCACGTGGTCTGCTCCGATTGCCGCGGGCTCCGCTACAACCACGCCACGCTCGAAATCGAATACAACGACCGCAGCATCGGCGATGTCATGAACATGACCATCTCCGAAGCCGCCGACTTCTTCTCCTCTCACCCCAGAATCGCCCGCACGCTCCGCCTCCTCGCAGACACCGGCACCGGCTACCTCCGTCTCGGCCAGCCTAGCCCAACCCTCTCCGGCGGCGAAGCCCAACGCCTCAAGCTCGTCGCCGAACTCAGCCGCGGGGTCCAGCGCTCGGAACACACTCGTCTCCGCAAAAATCTGCAGCCCAAAAGCAATCTCTACCTCATCGAGGAACCCACCATCGGCCTCCACCCCTCCGACGTCTCCCGTCTCCTCGAGGTCCTCCACCGGCTCGTCGACGACGGCCACACCGTCGTCGTCATCGAACACAATCTCGATGTCATGGCCGAAGCCGACGCCATCATCGACATCGGCCCCGAAGCAGGCGCAGACGGCGGCACCGTCGTCGCCTCCGGTACCCCGGAACAGGTCGCCACCTCCAAATCCAGCCGCACCGCCCCGTTCCTCAAGGCCCTCCTCGCACGACCCTGACATCCCCCCCTCGCCCCATGGCCCCCCCGCTGCCCCCCGCCCTCGCATGGCTCTACAGCGTCCAGCAGTTCGGCATGAAACCCGGACTCGACAACACCCGCCGTCTCCTCAAGGAACTCCAGCTCCCATGGAACCGGCAGCGCTTCTTCCACGTCGCCGGCACTAACGGAAAAGGCTCCACCTGCGCCTTCCTCGAATCCATCCTCCGCTTCTCCGGCGAACGCACCGGGCTCTTCACCTCCCCGCACCTCGTCAGCTTCTCCGAACGCATCCGCACCAACGGCCAACTCATCCCAACCGACGATCTCACCCGCAGCATCGAAGCCCTCCGCCCGGTCGTCGCCTCATGGGACCCGCACCCCACGTTCTTCGAACTCTCCCTCATGTTAGCGCTCGACTGGTTCGAACGCTCCGGCGCTGAATCCATCGTCCTCGAAACCGGCATGGGCGGCCGTCTCGACGCCACCAACGCCCTCACCCCCGTCGTCTCCCTCATCACCCCCATCGGCATGGACCACCAGCAGTGGCTCGGTAATTCCCTCGCCGCCATCGCCTCCGAAAAAGCCGGCATCATCAAACCCGGCATCCCCGTCTTCTCCGCCCCCCAGGCACCCGAAGCCGCCGACGTCATCACTCAAGCCGCCGCGCGCGCCAACGCCCCGCTCACGTTCATCTCCCAACCCTATCAAGGCCCACTCCCGCTCCCCGGATCCCACCAGGCATGGAACGCCGCCCTCGCCATCGCCGCCGCACGCTCCACCGGCCTCCACGTCTCCGACGACCTCATCGCCCGCGCCCTGACCGCCACTTCATGGCCCGCCCGATTCCAGCAACTCGAAAACGGCCGCCTCATCATCGACGGCGCTCACAACCCCCACGGCGCCGCCGCCACCACCGCCGCATGGCAATCCCTCTTCGGCACCGAACCCGCCGCCATCGTCTTCGGCGCCGTCGCCCCGCGCGAAACCGCTGAAGTCCTCGCCGCCCTCGCCCCCATCGCCGCCGCCTTCTTCTGCGTCGCCCCGGATTCCCCACGCGCTATCCCCGCCCCGGAATCCGCCGCCGCCGCCCCAACCCACATCCCCGCGTCCTCCCACCCCAGTCTCCCCGACGCCCTCGCCGCCGCTCGCGCCTCCTCCCGCCGCATCCTCGTCTGCGGCTCGCTCTACCTCTGCGGCGAAACCCTCTCTCTTCTCAACGGCACCCCGTTCGAACCTAGTTCCCAATAACCCCTCACTCCCCGGCCGGCTTCGCCTCAGCCTTCTCCTCAGGCTCGCCCGCAGCCTCGCTCCCCGGCTTCTCAACCGGTTTCGCCGCTGGCTTCTCCCCTCCCGCGGCCGGCTTCGCCCCAGCCTTGGCACCCGGCTTGCCCGCCGCCCCTGCCTTCGCCTTCCCCTTCGGCTTCGCACTCCCCAGCAGCACGTTCATATACGCCCGGTCAATCATCGCATCCACCTCCCCGTCCTTCCCTTTGTCAAACTGCTCCAGCGGCCCCTTCGGCGTCTTTAGAAAATCCGTCTCCACCGCCCCGAACTCCCCCACATCAATCTGCCAGTCCCCATTCTTGTCATAAGGCTTCAACACCGCCGTCTTCGCATCATCCTTCAACACCGTCGCCGGTGGCCTCGGCCCCTTCTTCTTCCCCTTCGCAGGCGGCGCCCCCTCGGCCACCAGAACCACACTCATCATTACAACAGTCGTCCAGATCGTCTTCATAAACCACCCAACTACCAGACCGCCCCAATCCAAAGCAACCCCCGATTTCCACTCATCTCCCCAAAAAAAGACCCCTCCACCGGGAAGTTTCCCGAAGTGGAGGGGTAATGGTCGGGCTGGCGGGATTCGAACCCACGGCCTCTTGCACCCCATGCAAGCGCGCTACCAGGCTGCGCCACAGCCCGAAAATACCGACAGTTAACCGCCGGGCTCCCACTCTGCGGAGTGCCACGCAGATTGCAAGTGCCCATTCGCAAATTCAACTGCCCTGCGCCGCGCGCGACTTCCCCCGAGGCAGAATCAGCGACGCCACTAGGATCATCCCCGCCATCACCACCGCCGTCGTCGCAATCCCCGCATGCAGCGCCAGATAAAACGCCGCAAACGGAGCCACCACCCCGCGCAACCCAGTCAGAAAGGTGTGCACCGCCATGTACTCCGTCACCCGCCCCGGCGGCGCGAACTTCGTCACCCACAAGGTCCACGCCACATCCGCCCCTGCATTGCTCACCCCGAACAACAACGCCCCCGCCACCAGCCCAGTCATCCCCCCACCAGTGAAAAACGACAGAATCCCCAGCATGAACCCCGTGTTCAGCAGCGCCCGCAAGGTCAGAAAATTCATCCGGTCAAACAACCGCCCCCACGCCCTCGTAAAACACAGCCGCGCCACATTCGGGATCACACTCGTCAGCAGCGCCACCTCCTCCGCACTCAAATCCAGCCCGTACCTCCTGTTCGACAGATACTCCACCCGCAGCGGAAACATCGTCAGATTCGCAAACCCCATCAGCATCCAGCTCACCAGCGTCCACCGGAACACCGGATCCTCCCCCACCACCCGGAACGCACGCAACGGATGCGTCCCCGCACCCGCTCTCACCACCACCGCCGGACACCGCCGCAAACACGCCGCCCCAACCCCCAAAGCCACCGCATACGTCACCATCACCACCGGCCACGCCCCCTGATGCCGGTCCAGCAACCACCCCGCCCCCCACGCAAACAAGATACTCCCCGCAATCCTCACCATCACATTCCGCGAAAACAAATCCCCTCGCCGGTCCGCACGGTAATTCGCCTCATAAATCCCCGCAAAAAACGGCGCCGCCCCAGCCACACACACAAACGCAGCCAGACACCCGCCCACAAACACAGGCAACCACGGCGTCGCCGCCGCCACCAGCAACGCCACAGCCCCCACCGCAAACAACCGCGACGCCGCTCGCCCCGCATCCAACCCACGCGTCGCCGCCCAGATCACAATCAGCGGACTCAACAGCAACCCAAAACTCCCGCTCGACTGAATCAACCCCTTCACCGCCGGCCCAGCCGCAAACACCCGGTGCGCAATCAGCAGCAGAAACGTCGCATTCGCCGTCTCCAGCACACCCATCCCCAACGCCCGGAATCGCTCCAGCCGAAATGTCAGCGCTTCCCGTTGCTCCACCGTCATCCCAAGCTCCTACCGGGTCTCCACTCCACGCAAAACCCCGAACTTCCACTATTCTCCCTCACTCCCCCTTCGCCCGCCGCTCCTCGTTCTCCCGCCGCCGCCGCCCGAAAAAATCCACCAGCAGAAACCGCGTCTCATTCTCCATCACCCCGGCCGTCACCTCGCTCCGGTGATTCAAATTCGGCTGCTGCAGCAAATTGATGAACCCCCCAGCCGCCCCACCCCTCGCATCAGGACACCCGAAAATCACCCGCCGGATCCGGCAATGCACAATCGCACCCGCACACATCGGACACGGCTCCTTCGTCACATACAAATCACAATCCGTCAGCCGCCAGTCGTCCACCACACTCTCCGCCTG
>CANHUG010000051.1 GCA_947462995.1 Verrucomicrobiales bacterium
CCAGGCGCAGGGAAAACCGGTCCCGCTCCGCTCTCGTGAGAATACAGCGCCAGCCAGTACGGCGCACGACCCAATCGCGCCCGGGTCGCCCGGTCCGCCGCGCGGGTCTGCTGCTTCAGTTGCTGGCTGTTCTCAAGATAAGCCACCGGCACCACCCCAGTCCGCGCCTCCACCCGATCCATGAATCGCAGGATCGCCGACAAGGTCAGGTCTCCGTCATAGTCGCCGCACAGCAGCAGCGACGACGCATTCCACCGACGGCTGCGCGCCAGCGCGATCGCCCGGTTCACAAACTGATCCGCCTGAACCACCGGATCAACATGCCGCTGCACCCGGTAATACAACCCCGGCAGCATCCCCACCCGGTCCGCCGACTGAATAAACGCCGCGCACTTCGTATCCAGATTGCCACCCTTCCCCGCCCGGGCAATCAGCCCCGCCGCTCCATTGTCACGCAGCGCCGTCACATCATTCTCGGAATAACCCCGACCCTGCCTCTGCCGTTCCTTCGGATCGTACGACGACACGTTGATGATCTGCGGCAGCGCCGGCGGCGCAGCAGAAACAACACGCCCCGTCACAAGGGCCACGACAAGCATCAGAAATTTCAGGCGGCTCATGGAATCAACCCCACCATCCCAGCCCCCATCCACCCTGTCAATCCCCGCTCATCACCAGCCACCGGACCGTCTCCCCGTCCCCTCAGCGCAGATAAATGAACTCCTTCGCGTTGAGCAAGGCCAGCGCAAAGCTCTGCAGCGGATCCCCGGGCGCTTCCGGCCGCTCCGCCGCCAATGCAATCTCCAGCGGCGCAATCACCGCATCCAGTTTCGAATAACGGGCCAGCTCATCCGCGCTCAGCGCCTCAAGAATCCGCCCGCGCGGAATCACCACGCCTTCCAGCACCGCTGAATGCGCAATCTCCTCCGCCGATAGCGCCCGGTCGTACAACCGCGCCCGGTGAATGCTCCCGCTCAGCAGCCGATTGCCCTCCGCATTGCCATGCCGGCAACCTAACTGAAGCATCGATTGCCCCGCCCCGAACGTCACCAGTCCACTGCTCCGATATGGCCGCCCATACGGCAATCCATCCCGGAACAACCGGATCGTCCCGTCCTCCGCCCACGTGATCGCCACATGCACCGGGCGCGTCGCCGCATCCGTTTCAACAGGCCCATTTGCCGGCTTCGTGCGCGCAAAAACATTGCTCCCCGCCATCCACTGCCCCGCTGACTGCTCCCCGTACACAATCGCATCAAACGTCGCGCCCGACAGATCCTGAATCGTGAAAACTCCGCCGCCAGCCTGCTCCAGCGTACTCAGCGTCACCCACGCTTCAAGTGTCCTCGCACCAAGCGTCGCCCCTAACGGCCCCGTCGACGCCCACGCATCCCGCCCGTTCAACACCAGCGCCCCATTCTCGATCTTCGCCCCTCCATGCAGCCTCAGCGGAATCGCCGACACCTCCGTCTCGAAATCCCACTCGGCCATCGCCGCCGGAGCCGTCTCCGCAGAAGGCACCGCCTCCCGCAGCTTCGCCACCACCGGCGCAATCAAGGTCTCCTGCGCCGCCCGCGCCTCCGCAATCTCCCGCCGCATCCGTTCCTCCTTCACCGCCTTCAACCGCCCCGCCATCTCAGCCTCCGCCATCCACCGCAGGCTCCGCTCCAGCTCCTCTCCAGTCGGCACCCGCTGAAATCCGTCCACATAAAACCGCCGGACCTGTTCCGCCCGATCCGCCGTCCCCCGCGCCACCCGCTCCGCCCAATCCCTCGCCCATCCCTGCACCAGCGGCGCATTCATCAATGTCAGCGCCTGCGCCGGAACATTAGTGCTGTCCCGTCGCCCCCGCGTGCTGCTCGGAATCGGCGCATCAAACACCGTCAGAAACGGATCCGGCGCATTCCTGATCACCCTCACATAAACACTCCGCCGCGGTACGCTCCCCTCAACCCCCGCACCACCACCAGGCTCCAGCCTCCCCGTCATCACCACCATCGCATCGCGGATCGCCTCCGCCTCAAGCCGCCGCAGCGTCCAGTGCGACAGCAACTCATTCGCCGGATCCTTCACCGCCGCCACCGGAGACGCCGCCGCCTGCGCCATGAACGCCTCCGATGTCACCAGCAATCTCAGCATCGCCTTGATCGAACCACCATTCCGCAGAAACTCACCCGCCAGCCAGTCCAGCAGTTCCGGATGACTCGGCAATTCCCCTAACTTCCCGAAATTGTCCGTCGTCGCCACCAGCCCGCGCCCGAACACATGATGCCACAACCGGTTCACCACCACCCTAGCCGCCAGCGCACTGCCCGACCCCGCAATCCGTTCCGCCAGCTCTAACCGCCCGCTTCCCGCCGTCTCATACGGCTTCGCATCCAGCGCCGACAGAAACGCCCGCGGCACCGCTTCCCCAGGCTTCCGGAAATCCCCCCGCACATACAGCGGCCAGTCCGACGAGTCCGCTTCCACCACCCCAGGCACCCGCACCGGCGCCCGCACCCGTCCCTCCAGCTTCGCCATCTCCTCGCGCACCTTCGCCACCACCCCCGGCTCGGTCACTAGCAAGCCACTCTGCATCGCAAAATTCAGAAACCCCGCCGTCTCATCATCCGGCCGCCCCGCCACCATCTCCCGCAGCGCCTTCCCATACCGGCTTTCCAGTTCCCTCATCGATCCCGGCACTTCTCCGTCCAGCACTCCCAACAACGTCGCCGCCGGCGCGAACGGCACCGCCGCCGCATCCTCCGGATAAAAAATCTCCGACACCCCGAACCACGCCCGCTCCCCGCCTCCCGCCTCCACCGGATGATCCGGATTCGTCAGCAACTCAATGTGCACCGTCTCCCCCTTCCAGTAATCAAGATCAAACGATACCCAGCGCATCTCGTCATGATCCAGCCCCGACTTCGGATACACCAGCCCAGCTCGCGGATAATTCCGAATCACTAGCCGCACCGACGCGTTCCTCCCGCTCGCTCGGACCCACACTCTCCCGCCTCGGCTCTCAAACCGCTCGCTCTGAAAAACCCCGCGATGCAGTCTCGTCGCCGCATCCGAATACTCCCCCGCACCCCGGAACCGCAACGCCGGCTCGTCGCCTCCGACCCCCAACGCCACCAGCGGCTTCTCGCCTCCCGCCTCCAACCCGGGCCCGGAACGATACACCTTCCCCGGCCCTCCCGCCGCCGCCGTCCACCGGAAATGCGCCCGCGCCTCCCCATGCGCTTGCCGCCGCATCACATATTCATCCCGCTGCCCCTGCAACTTCCTCCACTCCGCGGCCCTTCCTTCCTCTCCCGCCGCCCGCATCCGCAACAGCACCCCTAACGGCCCAAGGCCGTCCCCTTCCGCAGCCTTCGCCTCCGCCTCGCTGCCCGGCACCCAACGCTCCAGCACACCCTCCGCAAATCCCGCCGCGCTCCACGACCCTAGCACCTCTCGCACATATCGTCCGCGCAATCCTATCATCTCATCCGCCAGCGCCCGCTGACCCGGATCCGCCGCCACATCCAACTGCCCCGGCCGGCCGTTCGCAAACACCCCGAACATCGCATAATAATCCTTCTGGCTGATCGCATCGAACTTGTGATCGTGACACCGCGCACAACTCACCGTCAGCCCCAGAAACGCCTTCGACACCACATCCACCTGGTTGTCCGTGAAATTCACAAACTCATCCAACGCATCCGTCGGCGTGAACCCGTGAAACACCATCCGCAGGTGCGCCGGTCCCATCGCCGCCTCATTCAGCTTCCCGTCCGCACTGATCCGCGGCGGCATCAAGTCGCCCGCCAGATGCTCCCGCACTAACTGAAAATACGGCACGTCGGCATTCAGCGCACGGATCAGATAATCCCGGTACTGCCACGCATGCGGAATCGCCGGGTCACCTTCGCTCCCGTGACTCTCCGCATACCGCAGCCAGTCCATCCAGTGCCGCGCCCATCGCTCCCCGAACGCCGGCGACGCCAGCAACCCGTCCACCACTCGCCCCCATTCCCGCCGCTCCCCATCCGCCCCATCCCACGCCGCCCCAAACCTCTCCGTCTCCTCCGGCGTCGGCGGCACCCCAGCCAGCACAAACCACGCACGCCGCAACAACGTCGCCGGATCAGCCACCCCAGCCGCCTCCACCCCACGCGCCAACATCGCCTTCCTCAGAAACCGGTCCACCGGATGCCTCACCCCAGCCACCTCCGGCACCCCCAACTCCTTCAGCGGCTGCCAGCACCACCACTCCCGCCGCAACCGGAACGCCGCCGCCCAGTCACCGCCCTCCCCCGCCACCGGCCGATCCCGCGGATCAGGCGCTCCCCCGCGGATCCATTCCTTCAAATCCGCCACCACCGCCGCCGTCAGCGGATCCCCATCCTTCGGCATCTTCAATTCCCCATGCGCCCCCGACACCGCTCGCACCAGCAAACTCCCCTCAGGATCCCCAGGCACAATCGCCGGCCCGCTCTCCCCTCCCTTCAACAACCCCTCCCGCCAATCCACCCGCAACCCCCCCTTCTGCTTCACCCCGCCATGGCAGTCATAACACGCCGACGCCAGCACCGGCCGGATCTTCGTCTCGAAAAATGCCGTCTGCTCTTCAGTCAGCTCAGCTCCAGCACCCATCACAGGCATCCACATCAGGGCAATCAATATACGGCGCATCACCCCAACCCTGCCGCCACCCCTCCCCACCGGCGAGCGCATTTTCACGTAACACCCCCCTCTCCTCCCAGCCTCCACCCATCCTCGCGAAAACAGGTTGAGCCCCGCACGCCCTGTCCTAAGGTCGCATTCCGCCGCGTCCAGCCATCGACGCAGACGTATTTCAAGGCCCACAGCAACGACCAGATCAAGACCATGAGCGACTCCGCACCGCACCCCGAGGACCCAGAACTCCAATCCATCACGCCGGACTCCCCGTCCGACCCCCTCGACGCCGCACTCATGGAAGCCGCTCAGTGGAAAGACGCCGCCCTCCGCGCCGCCGCTGAACTCGACAACTACCGCAAACGCATGGCCCGCGAAATGCAGGAAGCCGCCCGTTATGGCAACGCCGGCCTCCTCGAAAGCCTCCTCCCCATCCTCGATAACTTCGACTACGGGCTCCAGGCAGCTCGCCAGGAAAACGAAAAATCCAACCTCTTCATCGGCCTCAGCATGGTCCTGAAACAAATCCAGGACTTCCTCCGCGACCAAGGCGTCGAAGAAATCCCCGTCTCCGGTCCCTTCGACCCGAACCTCCACGACGCCGTCACCCAGCAACCCCACGACTCTCTCCCGGAGGGCGCCATCATCACCCAGACCCGCAAAGGCTACAAACTCCGCGACCGTCTCCTCAGACCCTCCTCCGTCATCCTCAGCAGCGGCCCTGCCGCTCCCGACGCCTGACCCAACCAAGGTTCGTCCGCCCACCCCCTCTCCTCCATGGCCAAACGGGACTACTACGAAGTGCTCGGCGTCGAAAAAAGCGCCAGCGCCGACGAAATCAAAAAAACCTACCGCAAACTCGCGGTAAAATTCCACCCGGACAAAAACCCCGGCGACAAATCCGCCGAAGACAAATTCAAGGAAATCGGCGAGGCCTACGATGTCCTCGGCGATGAGCAGAAACGCGCCGCCTACGACCGCCACGGCCACGCCGCCTTCCAGGGCGCCGCTGCCCAGGGCGCAGGCGGCTTCCACGATCCCTTCGAGGTCTTCCGCGAGGTCTTCGGCGGCGGCGGCGGCGGCGGCATCTTCGAAGAATTCTTCGGCGGCGGCTCCCGCCGCTCATCCCGCAACGGCCCCTCCCGCGGCAGCGACCTCCGCTACGACCTCGAAATCTCCCTCGAGGAAGCCGCCAAAGGCACCGAAAAATCCATCGACCTCGAACGCTCCGTCTCCTGCGAAAAGTGCAGCGGCTCAGGCTCCGCCAAACCCGGCGGCGCCAAAACCTGCTCCACCTGCGGCGGCGCAGGCCAGGTCATCGCCACCCGCGGCTTCTTCCAAGTCCAGCAACCCTGCCCGGATTGCCACGGCGCAGGCCAGATCATTTCCAACCCCTGCTCCGATTGCCGAGGCCAGGGTAGGGTCGAAAAAAGCACCCGCATCAAACTCCGCATCCCCGCAGGCATCACCGAAAGCGCTCGCCTCCGCTCCAGCGGCAACGGCGACAACGGCATGCGCGGCGGCCCAGCCGGCGACCTCTACGTCGTCATCCACATCCGTCGCCACGAAATCTTCGCCCGCGAAGACGACGACCTCTACTGCGAAATCCCCCTCAGCTTCACCAAAGCCGCCCTCGGCGGCGAACTCGTCGTCCCCACCCTCGAAGGCAAAGCCACCGTCAAAATACCCGCAGGTACCCAGAGCAGCACCGTCTTCCGCCTCCGCGGCAAAGGCATGCCCCGCCTCCAGAGTTCCTCCAAAGGCGACCTCATGGTCCGCGTCCAGGTCGAGGTCCCCACTAACCTCACCTCCGATCAAAAGGAAAAACTCAAGGAATTCAGCGACGCCTGCGGCGGCGAAAACGAACCCATGGCCGAATCCTTCTTCGAAAAAGCCAAACGCTTCTTCTCCTAACATCAACCAGACCCTCCCATGCTCGACGTCTTCCACAACCTCGCCGACTTCTCGTGGATCCACAGCAGCTCTGCATGGATCGGTCTCCTCACACTCATCCTCCTCGAAGTCGTCCTCGGCATCGATAACATCGTCTTCATCTCCATCCTCACCGGCAAACTGCCGGCAGACCAGCGCGAGAAAGCCCGCCGCAAAGGCCTCATCCTCGCCGTCATCCCCCGAATCGTCTTCCTCATGCTCCTGGGCCTCATCCTCGGCATGCAGGAACCCCTCTTCTCCATCCCATGGCCCTTCGGCCAGGGCGACTCCGCTCACCACGGCGCCCACCCCGATCAACCCGGTAAACTCGCCCTCACCGGCCAGGACCTCGTCCTCCTCGTCGGCGGTCTCTTCCTCATCGTCCAAGCCGTCCGCGAAATCCACCACAAGCTCGAAGGCCCCGACGGCTCCCAACAAGGCGGAACCGCCGCCGCCGCCGCTTCCATGGCTCAAGTCATGGTCCAGATCATGTTCATGAACGTGATCTTCAGCCTCGACTCCATCATCACCGCCGTCGGCATGGTCAAACAAATCCCCGTCATGATCATTGCCGTCCTCGTCAGCACCGTCGTCATGATGCTCGCCGTCAATACCGTCAGCAACTTCGTCGAAAAACACCCCACCGTCAAAATCCTCGCCCTCTCCTTCCTCCTCCTCATCGGCACCAACCTCCTCGCCGAAGCCGCCCACTACCACATCCCCAAGGGCTACGTCTACTTCGCCATGGCCTTCTCCGTCTTCGTCGAGACCCTCAACATCAAGGCCTCCAAAAAATCCAACCCCGTCCACCTCAACCCACCCGCCTGATCCCCCCTCCCGGCCCGCCTCAGCGCCCGCCGCTCTTCTTCCGATCCTCGCAGACCCCCATCGTCCTCAGGGTCTCGCAACTCGCCTCAATCCGCAGCGACGTGCTCTGCGGCTGGAAACCCAGTCGCCTCGAAATGCAGTCCTCCAGCAGGTTCAGGTGCTTGTCCTCGAACTCCACAATCTTCCGGCAATCCGAACAAATCAGATGGTTGTGCCGCGGATGATCCACAAAATTCGGATCGTAGCACGTCTGCTGCATCCCCAGATCAATCTCCCGCAGCAACCCGCTCTCCACCAGCAGACTCAGCGTGCGGTACAAGGTCGCCCGGCTCGCCGCAGGATCCAACTGCCGCGCACGCTCCCACAACTCGTCCGCCGTGAAATGATCCGTCGTCGAAAACGCCGCCTCGATGATCACATCCCGCTGCCGCGTCCGCCTCAACCCCTTCCCGGCAAGGAATTCCTCAAGGCGACGGTAAATATCAGGGTTGATGACTGGTTGGCCCATCGGTTCAGATAATTTCAGCTTCAAACCAGAGCCTGACAGCGCCGCCGGAAAACACAAGCGCCGCCAGAGAACTGCGACAGCATGGATCACACTACCGTTGCTCCCTTCCGGGCCTGGCGGGGTTCGCGCGTCCACACTCCACAGCCCCTGACGGCGGACCGCTCCCCTCCCACACCCTTCCCCCACACGCAAGCCAGAATCACGACGCCCGCTTCGCCTCCTCAACCGCCAGAATCCGCAGCACCGTCTCGTTAAACGCCCGCTTAAATGCCTCGTCCTGCCGCAGTTGGTACAGCTCCATGTCGGTCTTCCGCTGGGCAAGCACGGCCTGATTGATGAGGTCCGCCAGCGCGATCTCCCGGTTCTGCGGATCAGCCTTGATCACTTCCGCATACCGCGCGTGATTCCGCACTCGCTCCACAATGTTCACCAGCTTCACCCGCTGCTCCTCCGGTGTCGCGCTCCACGCGCTGAACCAGCGCTCGTTGAAGGCGGCGATAATGTCGTCCAGCGGTTCGCGCTCGGCTTCGTCGCCGTGATGCCCGCGCACGTTGGGGTTCTGGGGATCGAGCGCCGTGGCCGAGGCATCAAGGCCGATGTGCTCGTTCAGCTTCACGCGTTCGAGGGCGTACGTGCTCAGGTCCACGCTTTCCAGCAGCGCATCTAGCTCCTCCTTATCCTTGTCCTTCACCTTCAGTTTGGGAATCAGGAACTTCAGGAACCAGTGGAGCTTCTCCCATCGGATGCAGTCAACCGGGCTGAAAGAGATGATGCAGGCGAGTTGGCCGTAGATCTTCACGAACTGCTTCGCCTTGATCTTGAAGTCGATCTTGTCCTCCTCGTCTTCGATCATGTCGAATCGGGCCACACAGTGATCAATGATCGGGTGGAGCTGTTCCGCCGGGGCCTTCTTGAAGAAGGCTTCGTTGAACCGGTCCACGTCCTCCTGGTTATAGACCTCGGCTTCGTCCAGCTCGTCCTTCAAATCGTGCAGGACATTGATGTCGGTCGGCTCGCTCAGGCTGGTGGCGGTGTAGAAGGGATCGAAGGCGTCCTTGATCTCCGCAGCCGTGTTGTAGAAGTCGAGGATGAAGGTGTTCTGCTTCGCCATCTTCACGTTGCACCGGTTCAGGCGGGAGAGCGTCTGCACGGCCAGCACGCCCTGCAGCTTCTTGTCCACATACATCGTGTGCAGCAGCGGCTCGTCAAACCCGGTCAGGAACTTGTTGGCCACCACCAGCAGTCGGTAGGTCGGCACCTTCAGGTTGGGATGCTTTTTGGCATATTTACCCGACAGCATGTCCGGGATGTCCTTCGATGCGAAACCGTTCAGGCTGTCTTCGGTGTGCTCGATGCCATCCACCACCTTCTTGCCGGAGAAGGCGATGATCGGCTGGAAGTCGGCATTGGCTTTCTCCAGCTCTTTCCGGATGGCTTGGAAGTAGCGGATCGCGCACTCGATGTTGCGCGTCACCACCATGCCGCGTGCCTGACCTTTCAGGAGCTTCGGCTTCACCACATGATCCATGAAATGGTTCACCATCAGCGCCGCCTTGGTGCCGATGGTCTGCTTGTGCGCCTCCACATAGGCCCGGAGCTTCTTCTGCGCCTTGATGCTCTCAAAGGCCGGGTTGTCCTCGATGGACTTCTGCACCTCGTAGTAGCTCTTGTAGGTCGTGTAGTTGGCCAGCACGTCCAGGATAAAATCCTCCTCGATGGCCTGCTTCATCGAATACAGGTCATGCGGATCAAAGCCGGGACCTGGGACTCTCGGCTTGCCGAACTTCTCCAGCGTTGCAGGCTTCGGCGTGGCGGTGAAGGCGAAGAAGCTGGCGTTCTTCCCCATCTTGCGCTTGCCCATGGCCTGCAGCATGAGCTCCTGCCAGTCTTCGGGCTCTTCCGTGTCCTCGGTGGCACCGATGGCTTGGTTCAGCTTGTCCGCCGCCACGCCGCCCTGGCTGCTGTGCGCCTCGTCGATGATCACGGCGAACTTCTTATCGCTCATGTTGGCGATGCCATCCACGATGAACGGAAACTTCTGAATAGTGGTGGTGATGAGCTTCTTGCCCTTCTCCAGATGGCTGCGCAGGTCGGCGGCGCTTTCGGCGTGGGCGATCAGGCTCTTCACCTCCGAAAACTGCTTGATGTTCCCGTCGATCTGCTTGTCCAGCACGCGGCGATCCGTCACCACGATCACGGAGTCGAAGAGGTTCGTCTGCCCGGTGCTCTCGTAGAGTTCGATGAGCTGATAGGCCAGCCAGGTAATGCTGTGGCTTTTGCCGGAGCCGGCGCTGTGCTGGATGAGGTAGCGACCGCCCACGCCATCGCTTTGCACCAGACGCAGGAGCTTCCTCACCACCTGGAGCTGATGGTAGCGGGGGAAGTAAAGGATGGTGCTCGTCTTCTTCGTCTCCTTGTCCACCTCCTCGACCACCTTGGCGAAGTGCTCGATGATGTTGCACAGGCTCTGCCGGGTGAGGACATCCGTCCACAGGTAGGCCGACTTCGGGCCATCGGGGTTCGGCGGATTGCCTTTCCCGGCTCCGTTCGGCTGGCCTTGGTTGAAGGGCAGGAAATAAGTGCCCGCGCCATCCACCTTGGTCGTCATCCAGACCTCGTCGGGATCGACGGCAAAGTGAACGAGGCAGCGGCGGAAGTGGAAGAGCGTCTCGTTTGGGTCGCGGTCCTCGCGATATTGCTTCTTCGCGTGGTTCACGTTCTGGCCGGTCCACGGGTTCTTGAGTTCCAGCGTCGCCAGGGCCAGACCATTGATGAAGAGCACCATGTCCACCGACTTCAGCGGATCAGCCACGGAGAAGTGCACCTGCCGGGTCACGGAGAAGCGGTTGCTCTCAAACTTCGCCTTCACCTCCGGGTTCAGGTCATTGTAGGGCAGACGGTAAAGCAAATCGAGGTGCGCATTGTCCACCTCCAGCCCCTTCTTCAGCACGGCCAGGATGCCGTCCTTCTTCAGCTTGCGATGCAGTCGCTCAAGCACCTGCCGTTTCCAGTCCGGCTTGTGGTGCAGCTTCGCCAGTTCCTTCGCCTGCGTGCTCTCCAGGAACTGCCACAGCATCACCTCATCCACCGCGAACTCCGCGTTGAAGTCGCCCGGCTTCCCACGCTTCCAGCCATTGCCGCCGTAATCCGGCGTTGGCTCTTGAAGCGCCGCCTCCTTCCCCGCCAGCGTCACGCCGCCAGTCAGGGCGCGTTCAATGCAGGCTTCCAGGGCGGCTTCGGTGGTTTGGGAGGGCATGATTCAGCGCTCGGGGTGTTTGAAAACCGTGACTTTGAAGAAGCCCGTCCCATGTTCAAACACAGCAGGCGGGTTGCCATTTTGCTTCAGCAAGGCTTGGGCGCGCGCGATGCCTCGACCAAAGCGATTGGCGTAGCGCATGACCATGAGCACCTCCGCCAGGACGGGATTCCGATAGTCATTCACCAAAGGAAAATTTTCTGGGCTGGCCTCTCCATAGAGACCACCCGCATTCTGAATCTCGATGCGGTCTGGGAAGAAATAAAACCGTGTGGGCGAGTTCGACTCATAGTCGCGATGGAGCACCGCATTCACCAGCAGTTCACGCATGGCGTCTTCTGGGTAATCCCAAAGAATGCGCTCCTGGAGTCCCCCTTCATACACCGGCTTCTCCGTGAAACAGCTTTCGATGAAACGATTCAACGTCCACATCATCTCCAGCAGGTTGCCTTTGAACTGCTTGGACTCCACGACCTGCGATGCAATGTCCGTTTCTGAGAACTTCACATACTGCACATAAGCGCCGGGGTATCGAAACAAAGGATCTTTGCCAAAGACAATGCATCCCGCGTTGCTCGGACAGTCCCGGTTCAGGTTGTAGAAATGCAGCGCGGCCAGTTGCAGCACCAGTTCTCTGCCGTTCTCCTTGATCACCTCGGGATCAATCGCCTTCCGCCGATAAGTGTTCATGAAGAGATCCAGGTCGAGGTCCTCCAATGTCGCATCGGCGCATGGAGTGATGTCAAAGGTGCGGAATCTCGCACTCCGCCGCTCCAGCAGCCTGCGTTCATCCGATTCACTGGCCGTGGCCTTCCGGGGGCCTACGCGGATGTGGATGCGCCCCCGGTAGCGGACGGGGGGCAGATCGCTGGGCTGCACTTCCACCACCAGGAACTCGCCGCCGGAGGGATGCGGCTGCTTAAAAACGGAAAGCATGGGCTGGGGCAAGATCTGGCCATCATCCCGATAGCTGGCGAACTGCATCTGAATCTCGTCGGTGGCTACGAATCCGGACGATAACGAACCATCATCCTCCACCCCGATCAGCAGGTAGCCCGGTTTGCCATGTCCCGGCATGTCGTTGGAAAAGGAGCAGATCGCTTCCCGGAACTTGTCGTTGTTCGTGATCGAGCGCGTCCGCTCGATCCGGTCGGCTTCGGTCGAGGTCAGCACTTCTTGAACTTGTTCTGGGGTCAGCATGGCAAAGGGCAGTATAGAAGACGGTTAACCCAGCGCAATGCCTGCGTGCCCTCCAGGAACTGCCAAAGCATCGCCTCATCCACCGCGAACTCCGCGTTGAAGTCCCCCGGCTTCCCGCGTTTCCAGCCATTGCCGCCGTAGTCAGGCGTTGGCTCTTGCAGCACGGCCTCCTTCGCCGCCACCGTCACGCCGCCGGTCAGGGCGCGTTCAATGCAGGCTTCCAGGGCGGCTTCGGTGGTTTGGGAGGGCATAGTTCAGGTGTGGCTGAGTTTCTTTTTGATCCACCAAACCACCACGGGTGAAAAGGGCTCCAATGTTCCCCCTTCTTCGCCATTCCATTTTCTCAACAAGCGAGCCCATCCAGCTCGGTCAAGAGTGCCTCGTTTATCCAGCCCTTGTTGGAAGCCATCCAGGGCACCAATCCTGTTGTTCCGCAGAAAGGGAATATTGAGATTCAGGACTCTCTCGCTGTTCACTCTGACTCTCTCAGGATTTTCTCCCAGCTCTGCGTCAAACGCAGGGTCCGACGACCTGACCTCACCGTTGGCAAAGTGAACAATTTCATCCACGCGGTCGGCCTGATCAGAAGGGTTCCGACACAGATCCAAATCCGCTTTGCTTAAATCACAGTGGTGCAGTCGCTCAGGCAGTCCCTCGCCCCCTGGGCAGGCCGCCATCAGGTTCCAATACTCCAACTGATGTGCTGGAAAGCGTCTCAACGGCTTCCAGTGCTCAATTCTCATTCCATCCTCAGTCGGGTTGATTCCGTTGGAGCAGTAACAGCACAAACCATGCTGTTCTCTGTATAGCTGCTCACGGAGTTCTTGCTTTTCATCCCCCGAAAGCATCGGATTGCCACCTTGCACGACGGGTGCCGACTCGAGGCCTCGTTCATCGAACACAGCGCCAGGTTTGGCGCGTAACTCTCGCAGGCTGCGCGGCTCGGAAAGCTTGTGGATCGTCCTCATTTGGTGTCACGAAGAAAAGCCATCAGGGTCCTAGCACGGGTCACTTCTGGGTCATCCTTCCCGAGGGTCGTCTTAATCTCCTCAAGCAGTCGCTCTGCCTTCTCAAAGTCTTCGTTATTGATCACCGCTGCGAGGTCATCAAGCCTTCGCTGGTCCTCCTCACGTCTTGATGTGCCACCCATCACTTCCTGAAGTATTCGATTGGAATCGATGCCTTTGGCACGAGGCGCCGGATGATCATCACCATCTTCCAGCAGTCGCACTTCCACCGCAGGGACTTCCCCCACGATCTGCGGCGAGTGGGTCGCGCAGATGAACTGAATCTCCGGGAAAATCTGCTGGAGCTTCCTCACGATCATCCGCTGCCATTCCGGGTGCAGGTGCATGTCCAGCTCATCAATGAGCACGATGCCAGGCGTCTCCTGCAGGGCCCGCGCTCCGAGTTGTGGGTTCAGTTGCGCGGCTTTCCATGCGATGTCTCCTACCAAGGCAGCCACATTGCGCTGTCCTTCACTCAGTCGTTTGAAGTCAATCCACTCACCCTTGCGGCAGAACAGCAGCGTGGCCATGCCGCCGTCATATTGCAGTTCCTCCACGCCCGGCAGACAGTGACGCATCGCGTCCTTCACGATTTCTGCATGGACGGATTCTTTCTTGCTGCGGTAGGCCTTGTAGTCCTCAAAACCGAGCCAGCGCTGGAGATCACGGGGACTGCACCGGCCATTCACGCTGTTGCTGTAGCCTCCCACGCGCAGCTTGAACTGCTCCCATGCTTCTTCCGCCTCGCTTTTGGCAGTGCTGGACATTTCATGCGGTGGCACGACCTTCATGTCCTGCTTCCGCTTCTTCTCCATGTCCTTCGGCTCGTTCCAGAGACGGTCAGGACCATAGTAAGAAACCAACGGCAGCGGATCGTCCCACCCATCAATCGCCCGGATGCCGAGCAAGCGTGACGCCTCGGCCATGTCATAGGCTTCCTTGTCTTTAGTGCGGCTTCCCTTCTTGCCTTTGGTCGGCTCATCCAGCGACCGCGTCCATTGGAGCGATCTCCCGTCCACGACACCTTGAGCTGCAACCCGCACCGGATACTGCGGTGCCTCCTTTGGCTGGCCTTCGATCATTTTGATCTTCACATGAACGTCATGCTTGTGGCTGATGTGCCGGACATCCGTGCCTCTCATGCTGAGGAACAAACCGCTCATCGCCACTGCCAACCCTTCAAGAATGGAAGTCTTGCCAGTGCCGTTCGGTCCAACTAGCAGATTGAAGGAGCCATTGCCTCCAGGACGACGTTCCGGTGCCCGGGGAAATTCAAAGCTGCCCTCGAGGATGCCGCGAAAGTTCTGGAGGGTGATTTGATCGATTCGCATGGCGTTGAGATTAAGCTGTAGCAGCGGGAATCGCAATCCCTCCCGACACCGCATAGGGAATGAGGGTGCTGGGAGAGGGAACTCGGCGTCGGGAATCCGGAGTTTTCAAGCCCGGAGCCAGACCAACGCTTCCTCTCGGCTCGTCATGCCGCTGCGTCAACTCCTCCGCCCGCGTCCTCTCGAGGAACACCCACAGGATCGCCTCGTCCACCGCGAACGCCGAATTGAAGTCTCCCGGCTTCCCCCGCTTCCAGCCGTTGCCGCCGTAGTCACGCGCGGTTTGCTCGCCAACTCCACCCTTCACCCACACCTTCACGCCGCCCGTCAGAGCGCGTTCAATGCAGGCTTCCAATGCCGCTTCGGTGGTTTGGGAGGGCATGGCCATTACAGGTAGTGAAGACTCAGGGAATCAAGGAACCGTTATTCGAGTCGCATTTACCAGTTCAAGCATGGATGCAGATTCGGACTGGTTACAGAACAGAACAAAGCAATCCGAGGAACCTGAATCCACCTTTGCAGAGATAAACCTGATTCCGTCAATCTTCCCAGTTTGATCAATCTGCTGGATCACGGGCGACGGCTGCGGATCCCACATATTGACATCGCATAGGTGAGCTGCTCCGCTCTTGCTGAAGAAGTCGCACAGCGCCTGCGTCGGCAAATAGGTCGTGTCCGGCATGTCGCCCTTAGCATCTTTGCGGATTTCCACGAGGAACCCATTCAAGAATTCGGCGATGTGGTAATTGCCAATCCACGAAGGATCAAACTTGCCCTTGGGAA
>CANHUG010000052.1 GCA_947462995.1 Verrucomicrobiales bacterium
CCAGTCAGAAGAAGCACGCCCAGCCACCGGCAGGAACGCAAGGATCAGCAGCAGTCTCATCATCCCATCCCCTTAACCCCTCCCTCCTCCCAAGGCAACCTCCGTCTGCTCCTCAACCCTCCTCGACCCCCAGAAACGCATTGACCTCCCCTCCCCCAAAGTGCAATGCCACCCTGCCGCATCAAGGCCAGCCACGGCACTCCGGCGGACGCCTCTCTCCTCTCTCCTCTCTCCTCATCTTCCTTTCTTAACAACGCCAACCTCCCTGCTCACCATGTCCCGCTCCTTCATCTTCTCTTCTGAATCCGTCGGCGAAGGCCACCCTGACAAAGTCTGCGACACCATCTCGGACGCCATCCTCGACGCCTGCCTCACTCAGGACAAATCCAGCCGCGTCGCCTGCGAATCCTTCGCCAAATCAAACGTCGTCGTCGTCGGTGGCGAAATCACCATCCCCAACATCGGCACCAAAAGCCTCGACGAGGTCATCAATATCCCCAAAATCATCCGCGCCGCCGTCCGCGAAATCGGCTACACCAACGACGACGACGTCTTCCACGCCGACCGCATCTTCATCAACGAATACCTCACCACCCAGTCCCCGGACATCGCCCAAGGCGTCGATTCCAAAAAAGCCAAAGGCAAGAAAACCGCCGAACAAGGCGCCGGCGACCAAGGCATCATGTTCGGCTACGCCTGCAACGAAACCCCGGAACTCATGCCGGCCCCCATCATGTTCGCCCACCGCCTCGGCCGCGAACTCACCGCCATCCGCAAAGCAGGCAAAGCAGCCAAATGGCTCCGCCCAGACGCCAAAAGCCAGGTTTCCGTCGAGTACGTCAACGGCAAGCCCACCCGCATCACTAACGTCGTCATCTCCACCCAGCACGCCGCAGGCGTCGAACACGCGGAAATCGAAAAGTTCTGCATCGAGAAAATCATCCGCAAGGTCCTCCCCAAGAACATGCTGACCTCAGCCACGGAGTTTCTCATCAACCCCACAGGCAACTTCGTCGTCGGCGGCCCTCAAGGCGACAGCGGCCTCACCGGCCGTAAAATCATCGTCGATACCTACGGCGGCATGGGCCGTCACGGCGGCGGCGCCTTCTCCGGTAAAGACCCCTCCAAAGTCGACCGCTCCGCAGCCTACATGGGCCGCTGGGTCGCCAAAAACGTCGTCGCCGCTGGCCTCGCCGCTCGCTGCGAAGTCCAGTTCGCCTACGCCATCGGCCACCCCCAACCAGTCAGCGTCCACATCGACTCCTTCGGCACAGGCACCGTCTCGGACGACTCCATCCTCGCCGCCGTCCTCAAAACCTTCTCCTTCAAGCCAGCCGACATCGTCGCCCAGCTCAACCTCCTCCGCCCCATCTACAGCAAGACCACCAACTACGGTCACTTCGGCAAGGACGACAAGGACCTCACATGGGAATCCACTGACAAGGCCGCCGCCCTCAAAAAGCTCGCCAAGTAATCACCCCCTTCCCCTCCCAGCCGCGCCCTCCCGCTCACCACGGGTCGGCGCGGCTTTTCTTTTCCCCGCTCACTCCTCCTCACTAGCAACCACAGCCCTCCTCCCCAGCCACCCGTACAGCGCAGGCATCAGCAGCAGGCTCATCCCCGTCGACGTCACCAGGCCGCCAAGAATCACCACCGCCATCGGATGCTCGATCTCATGCCCGGGCTCGTTCCCCCGCAGCGCCAGCGGCAGCACCGCCAGCCCCGCACAAAGCGCCGTCATCAATATCGGCACCAGCCGCTCCCGCGCCCCGCGCCGCACCAACTCCTCCCCGAACGGCATCCCCTCCACCTCCCGCAAATGCTGATAGTGACTCAGCAGCATGATCCCGTTCCGCGCCGCAATCCCCAGCACCGTCACAAACCCGATCAACCCTCCCATGCTCAGCACTCCCCCGCTCCACCACACCGCCACCACTCCCCCAATCAGCGCAAACGGCAGGCTCAGCACCGCCAGCAAGGTCACCCTCACATTCTGAAAATCCGCCTGCAGCAGCACCACCACCCCAGCCAGCGCCGCCAGTCCCAGCCACATCAGCCGGTCCCGCGCCGCCTCCCGCGCCGCATACTCCCCGGGAAACTCCGCATGGCTCCCCTCCGCAAACGTCAATCCTTTCACCCGCCGCTGCACTTCCTCCGCCACCGACCCCAGATCCCTCCCCGCCACATTGCACGTCACATCAATCCGCCGCGACGCTCCCTCCCGCCGAATCTCGTTAGGCGTCGGACTCACCGCCACCGTCGCCACATCGCTCAGCCGCACATGACCGCCCCCGGGAACATCAATCAGCAGCGCCCCCACCGACGCCCCATCCGCCCGCGTCTCCGCCGCTCCCCACACCACCACCCGGTGAATCTTCTGATCCTCGAACACCTCCCCAGCCCGCGTTCCCTGCACATACGTCGACACCGCACGACGCACCGCACCGCTACTCACCCCCGCCGCCGCCATCTCCGCAGGCCGCAGATCAATGCGCAGATGCGGCACCAGATTCTGCTGCTCCACTTTCAATCCCGTCACCCCAGGAATCTCCCGCATCACCGCACTAGCCGCCTCCGCCTGCGCCCTCAATCCTTCCAGATCACTCCCGAAAATCCTCACCACAATCGACGCCCCCGCACCCGTCAGCACTTCCTTCACCCGCTCCCTCAGGTACGTCTGCACATCCCGGTACAACCCCGGATAACCCTCCACAATCCCGTTGATCCGCCGCACCGACGTTTCGTAATCCACCCCCCGGTCAAGGCTGATCCACAACTCCGTGAAGTTCGCCCCCACCACCTCGTCCCCGAACTCCGCTCGCCCGATGTGCGACCCGAAATGCTTCACGCCTTCCACACCCCGCAGCTCCACACTCGCCCGCTGCGTGATCCGTGTCATCGCCTCCAGTGACGTCCCCGTCTTCTCCACCCAGTGCATCAGAAAATCCCGCTCCTTGAACTCCGGCAGAAACTCCTCGCCCAGTCCCCGCGCCAGCCACCCAGCCCCCGCCAGCGACACCACCACCAGCCCCATCGCCACCCGCGGCACCCTCACCACCGGCCCTAACACTCTACCATAAATCCCCTTCAGCCACCTCGGCAGCCAGTGCTCCCGCCGCTCCAGCGTCCGCCCACGCAGCAGCACCAGACTCAACGCCGGCGTCACCGTCAGCGCCACCACCAGCGAACACAGAACCGACAGCACATACGCCAGCACCAATGGCCGGAAAAAACTGCCCGCCAGTCCCTCAAGGAAAAACACCGGCAGCGTCACCAGCACCACCACCAAGGTCGCCACCACCACCGCACTCCGCACCTCCAGCGACGCCTCCAGAATCACCGGCAGCGCCGCCCGCCGCCGCACTCCCGCCAGCGCATTCTCCCGCAGCCGCCTCAGCACGTTCTCCACATCAATCACCGCATCGTCCACCACCTCCCCTAGCGCAATCACCAGCCCCGCCAGCACCATCGTGTTGATCGTCTGCCCCTGCCACCTCAGCACCAGCACCGCCGCCAGCAGCGACAGCGGTATCGCCGTCAGGCTGATCACCGCCGTCCGCCAATCAAACAGAAAACACACCAGCACCACCACCACCAGCCCGCACCCCACCCACAACGCCCGCGTCAGATTCGCCAGCGATTCCTCAATGAAGGTCGCCGGCCGGAAAATCCTCCTGTCCACTTCCACCCCCGGCATCCCCGCCTGCAGCGCATCCAGCGCCGCCTCCACACCCCGCGTCACCTCCAGCGTGTTCCCCCACGGCACCTTCTCCACTATCAGCAGCAGCCCAGGCTCATCATTGATGATCGCATCCCCGATCGCCGCCGCATGCCCCTTCACCACCTCCGCCACATCCCCTAACCGCAACCGCACCCCGCCAGGCACCTCGATCACCGCCGCCCTCAGATCCTCCGCACTCCGCACCGGCGGCGTCATCCGCACCGGCAACCGCTGGTTCGGCGTCTCCACAAACCCGCCCGCCGTCACCACCGCCGCATCCCCAGCCGCTCGCACCACCTGATCCAGCGTCACCCCGCTCGCCCTCAACCGCTCCGGATCCACCAGCACCTGATACTCCTCGTCACGCTGCCCCCAGATCGCCACATTCGCCACCCCCGGCACCGCCATCAGCCGCGGCCGCACCGTCCACACCGCCAGCTCGCTCATCTCCACCTGCGTCATCACCCGGGACGTCATCCCTAACTTCATCACCCGGCTCAAGGACGAATGCGGCGGCAGCAGCACCGGTGCCTTCGCCACCGCCGGCAGCCGCACCCGCGCCTGCGCCAGCCGCTCCTGAATCCCCACACGCGACGCCATCAGCTCAGTCCCTTCCTCGAAAATCAGCACCACCGACGACAACCCCGCCACCGACTTCGACCGCACCGTCTTCAACCACGGCAATCCGTTCAGCGCACTCTCCACAGGCACCGTCACCAAGGCATCCACTTCCTCCGTCGATAACCCCGGCGCTTCCGTCTGCACCTCCGCCAGCGGCGGCGCAAACTCCGGAAACACATCCATCGGCGCATCCCGCAACCCGCGCCATCCCACCCACACCAGCACACACGCCCCGCACAGCACCAGCACCCGGTACCTCAGCGCCGCAGAAACAATCGCACTCAGCATAGTCTTGTTAGTTTGTCCCGATCGCTCGATTCCGTTCCGTTAGCCGCCTCACTTGAACCCTCCAAACTCCGCCCCGAACAACTCCGCCGCACCCGCCGTCACCACCTCCACCCCAGCCGCAGGCCCCGCCCCCAGCACCGCCAGCACCCCTGCCTTCCGCTGCACGTCCACCCGCCGCCTCCGGTACGCTCCCCCTCCCGCAGCCTCATAAACCCAGCTCCCGCCACCCGCATCGTACAACACCGCCGACCACGGCACCGTCAGCACTTCTTCGCCACTCCCAGCCACCGCAATCTCCACCATCACCCGCTGCCCAGGCACCATCCCCCGCCCCGCACACCGGTAATGCAGATCCACCGTCCCCGCTGCCGCACTCGCAGACGGCACCGACGCCACCGGCTCCGCCTCCACCGCCGCACCACCAGCCCCAGCAGTCACCCGCACCACCGCCCGCGCCCCCGCATCCAGCCCAGACAGTTCCAACGACGGCACCGCCACGCTGATCCATCGCTCCGGCTTCCCTAGCACCGCCTCAGGATCCTCCCCCATCAACCGCCGCTGCCCCTCCGCCGTCCGCAGCGCAATCACCGCCTGATCCCGCAACGCCTTCGCCTCATCCTTCGCACGGCCGCTCCCCGCAGACTCCCGCGACAACTCCTCCGCCCGCCGCCACGCCACCGTCGCCGCCTCCAATCCCGCCGCCGCCGCCGCCACCGCCCCATCCGCAGTCACCTGCAATTCCGCCAGCCGCCTCAATTCCTCAGGCGTCGCCCCAGGCCGCGGTTGCAGCACCCCAGGCACCCCCAGCGGCAGCAGCACCAACCCCCCATACAACCGCACCGCCCCAACCTTCCGCCGCTCCACCTTCGCCGTCGCTATCCCCAGCCGCTCCACCGCCTCACGCGTCAGCACCAGCCGGTTCAAGTCCCCCTCCGCCACCGCATGCTCCACCCGCGACGGCCCAGCTCCGCCACCATCCGCCCCAGCAGCACGCCACACCACACCTAACCAGATCGCCAGCAGTATTCGATAGCTCATAATCTTCATGCTCCCAGTCGGCCTCCCATCGCCCGTTCCAGTTCCGCCCACGCCTCCCGCAACCGCCCCTCGCTCTCCGCCGCCCGACCCCGCGTCTCGTTCAACCGCCGCGCCACTTCCACCGCCGCCGACGGCAACGCATCCCCTAGCTCCACCGCACGCCGCGTCCTCGCCAGCACCGTCTCCATCTCCCTCACCACAGGTCCCCACCCGGCATGCACCGCCCTCGCCTGCTCCACCCGCACCCTCGCCGCCCGAATCTCCCCAGCCGCCTGCTCCCTCACCGCATTCAATCCCCGCCGCACCTTCTCCAATTGCGCCGCCGCCGCCGCCCGCGCCCCGTCATTCCGCTGCCACAACGGCAGGCTCATGCTGTCAATCCCCGGCTGCAATCCCTCCTCCCCACGATAATGCCCCGTCGCTGCCACCATCAGAATCTCCGAACGCGCCAGCTTCGCTCGCGCCCCCGCCGCCACCACCGCCAGCTCCGCCGTCCTCACATCCGGCCGCACCGCCAGCCCCCGCTCCACCAGCTCCCCCTCGCTCCCAGGCATCTCCCGACGCCGCACCTCCGATCCCCGCACCTCCAATGGCGCTCCGCCCGCATTCATCCCTAGCAATCCCCTCAGCCTCTCCCGCGCCAGCCTCGCCTCCCCTCCCAATCGCGTCGCCTCCTGCGCCACAGCATGCGCTTCCGCCTCCGCCTGCTCCGCCTCCAGCACACTCATCTCTCCCGCTCCCGCACGCTTCCGCGCCAATCCCGCCAGCTCCCCCATCAGCCGCCCAGCTTCCCCACTCACCTCGCACCTCGCATCCGCCACCTCAATCCCAGCCCACGCCACCCGCACATCCCTGACCACATCCAGCGCCTGCTGCATCAGCTTCCCAGCCGTCACCTCCGCCTCCAGCAATGCCGCACGCCGCCGCGCCGGCCGCAGCACCAGCGCCTCCACAGGCAGCCGACTCACCATCTCCAGCGCCCGCCCGTTCGACGGCATGAACACCGACAAGGTCGGATTCGTCAGCTGCCCCGCACGGATCACCTCCGCACGACTCACCCCCAGCTCCGCCAGCGCCATCTGCAAACCAGGATGATTCCACAACGCCGTCACCACCGCTTCCTCCTCCCCTAGCGGCTTCCCGCCTCCCAATCCCTCCGGCCACGAAAACACCAGCGCATCCGGCCTCGACCCCGCCTCATACCCGCCAGCCGACACCCGATCCGCCACCGCCGGATCCACTCCCCGGCACGACACCCCAGCCAGCACCACCCCGCCTGCCACTGCAGCAATGCGGAGCATCAGCGGAAATCTGGCAACCATCGTCTGCACCATCCCCCATCCTCACCCGGTTCCCCCGCCACGCCATTAACACGGCCGTTATCTTCGTCCCCCGGCCGGAAACCGCAGCGTCATCACCGTCCCCTCCCCCACCCGGCTCTCCACCCCCGCACTCCCCCCATGCAGCCGCATCACCATCGCCACAATCGCCAGCCCCAACCCAGCCCCGCCACGCACCCCCGCCACTCTCGCCCCATCCACCCGGTAAAACCGGTCAAACACCCGCCCCAAATGCTCCGCCGCAATCCCGCACCCGCTGTCCGCCACCTCAATCAACACGCCGCCGTCCTCCCCCGCACCCACCGTCACCACCACCTTCCCCCCACGCGCCGTGTGCTCCACCGCATTGCTCACCAGATTCCCCACCGCCTGCTTCACCAGCAACCCATCCACCCACACCTCCCCGGAACCACGGCAGCTCAATCCCACCCCAGCCGCTTCCGCCGCCGCCGCATGAAACTCCACCACTTCCCCGCACAACTGCCCCGCATCCCACCGCTCCACGTCCAGCCCCTCACCCCCATCCTCCGCCCGCGCCAGAAACAACAGGCTCTCCACCATCCGGTGCAGCCGCTGATACTGCTCCTGACTCCTCTCCGCATGCCTCCAGTACTCCTCACCGCTCCGCTCCCGACTCAGCAGCAACCCGGTCCCCAGCATCAGATTGTTCAATGGCGTCCGCAACTCGTGCGCCGCATCCGCCGTGAACCTCGCCAGCCTCGCATACGAATCATCCAGTCTCCGCAGCATCCGGTCCGATTCCTCCGCCAGCGACCGCAATTCCTCAGGCCACTCCCGCTCCCCAGGCAATCCCGCACCGCCGTGCCGCTCCACCAGCCGCACCGCCTCCGTGATCTCCGCCACCGGCCGCAAACCACGTCGCGCCACCACCATCCCTAACACCCCACAAACCACCGTCCCCAGTCCCGCCATCAACCCCAGCACTCTCCGCGATTCACCCAGCCACACCTCCACACCTCCCGCATCCATCGCCGCCTGATACTCCCACTCTCCCTCCCCCGTCCGCACCCGCGCCGACCCTAGCAACACCGGCCGCCCCTCCGCCGTCCGCCACTCGCTCAACCGCGTCCACACCTCTCCCTCCCCCACAGGCTCAGGAAAACCCTCCGCTCCAGGCACCATCATCGCCATCCCCGGCGTCGACGCCACCTCCAGCCCATCCACTCCCAGCAGCCGCCCGAACACCCGCTCCTCATGCCCGCCCGCCGCCGCCATCCGCAATCGCCTCGCCACCGCCTCCATCCCCCCGCCTCCTCCTAACTCCTCCCTCACCCGCGTCAGCTCCCCCGACAGCATCGCCGCATCCTCCGCCAGCAGCTGCCGGTGCAGCGCCCCATGCAGAAACAACGCCGTCCCGCTCAGGGTCACCAGCGCCACCAGCGCAAAGCCCCCCGCCAGCCGCACCCGCAACGACCACCGCCCCTCACTCATGCCCGCGCTCCTCCAGCACATACCCAGCCCCGCGCACCGTGTGAATCAATCGCACCTCCCGACCCTCATCCACCTTCCGCCTCAACCGCCCCACCGCCATGTCCACCGCATTGCTGTCCCCGAACGCCATGTTCCAAACCTCCCGCGCCAGCATCCCCCGACTCAAGGTCTCCCCGCTATGCCGCACCATAAACGCCAGCAACTGATACTCCCGCACCGTCAGATCCAGCAACACCCCGCCTCTCCTCGCCTTCATCAGCACCCCATCCAGCTCAAGATCACCCACCTGCTCCGCGCCCCCGGCACCCGCTCGCCCCCGCCGCTGAAACGCCCGCACCCGCGCCAGAAACTCCACCCACGCATACGGCTTCACCAGATAGTCGTCCGCCCCAAGCTCCAATCCCCGCACCCGGTCATGCACCGAATCCCGCGCCGTCAGAAACAACGCCGGCGTCCCACACCCGCCCGCCCTCAACCGCTCCAGCAACCCCCACCCGTCCACCACCGGCAGCATCACATCCAGCACCAGCAGATCAAACTTCCCCGCCCGCGCCCGCTCCAAACCCGCCATCCCGTCCGCCGCACCCTCCGCCGCAAATCCATTCTCCCGCAACCCCTCCACAAGGAACTCCCGGGCCGGTCCTTCATCCTCCACCACCAGTATGCGCATCGCTGCCGCCATAACCCCACCCAACCCCCTCCCCACTCCTCCAGCAACCGCCCATCTTCCCCCGCATGCTGTAAGATCACGCCCCCATCCGTGTAACTCAGGAAATGCGCCTCCCCCTGCTCGCCCTCTTCGCCTCGCTCCCTCTCCTCCCACTCCCCTCCTCCCTCCACGCCGCCCCCGTCTTCGAAACCGATATCCGACCGCTCCTCAAAACCCACTGCTTCCACTGCCACGGCGAGGGCGGCAGAAAAGAAGCCGGCCTCGACCTCCGCCTCCGCCGCTTCATCGTCCAGGGCTCCCCCAAAAACGGCCCCGCCATCTCCCCAGGCAATCCCCAAGCCAGCCACCTCCTCGACGCCGTCAGATCCGGCGACATGCCCAAAGACGCCAAACCGCTCGCCCCTAGCGAAATCACGCTCCTCGAATCATGGATCGCCGCCGGCGCCCCCACCCTCCGCGACGAACCCGCCACCATCCCAGACGTCTACATCACCGACGAAGAACGCCACTTCTGGAGCTTCCAACCCATCATCTCCCCTCCCATCCCACCCGGCCAACCCAACCCCATCGACGCCTTCATCGCCGCAAAACTCCACGCCGCTAACCTCGACTTCCTCCCACCAGCCGACCCCCGCACGCTCATCCGCAGAGCCTCCTTCGACCTCCTCGGCCTACCCCCCTCACCGGAACAAACCGAAGCCTTCCTAACTGCCTGCTCCCCTCCCACCCCGGAAAACCTCAACCGCGCCCTCGACTCGCTCGTCGACCAACTCCTAACCTCCCCCCACTACGCAGAACGCTGGGGCCGCCACTGGCTCGACGCCGCAGGCTACGCCGACTCCAACGGCCACGACGACGATTCCCTCAGACCCCACGCATGGCACTACCGCGACTACGTCGTCCGCGCCCACAGCTCAGACATGCCGTGGAACCGCTTCCTCACAGAACAACTCGCCGGCGATGAACTCGCTGGCGTCTCCCACGACTCCGCCACCGCCGCCATCAACCACAAGGACAACACCGACCTCCTCGCCGCCACCGGCTTCCTCCGCATGGCCCCGGACCCCACCGACGCCGCCGTCGCCGACCCCGACCTCGCCCGCAATCAGGTCCTCGCCGACACTATCAAAACCGTCTCCTCCTCGCTCATGGGCCTCACCGTCGCCTGCGCCCAGTGCCACGACCACCGCTACGACCCCATCTCCCACGCCGATTACCACCGTCTCCGCGCCGTCTTCGAACCGCTCTACAACTGGAAACAATGGCGCCAGCCAGCCCAGCGGCTCTACTCCCTCTACTCCCCCGAAGAACGCGCCAAAGCCGCCGCCATCGAATCCGAAGCCGCCGCCATCGACGCCTCCCGCGCCACCTTCGCCCTCAACCGTCTCGACGAAATCTTCGCCGAACGTCTCGCCAAGGTCCCCGATCCCGACCGCGAAGCCGTCCGCACCGCCCGCAACACCGAGGACGCCAAACGCACCCCCGCCCAAATCGCTCTCCTCAAACAGTACGTCGAAGCCAATGTCGCTCGCAACGAGGGGCTCCTCCTCCTCTTCGACCCTCCAGCCGAAGCCAAACGCAAGGAAATGGAGGCCAAAGCCGCCGCCCTCCGCGCCACCAAACCCACAGAACACTTCCTCATGGCCGCCACCGAAGCCGGCCCGCCTCCTCCCACCTTCCGCTTCCACCGCGGCGATCACCTCCAGCCCCGCGAGGAAATCTCCCCAGCCGTCTTCGAGGTCCTCTCCCAACCCATCCGCCCGCTCCTCTCCTCACAAAACCCGGACCTCCAATCATCCGGCCGCCGTCTCGCCTTCGCAACCTGGCTCACCAGCCCAGAGAACCCCCTGACACCTCGCGTCCTCGTCAACCGCTTCTGGCTCCACCACTTCGGCCGCGGTCTCGTCCCCACCCCCGGCGACTTCGGAGCCCTCGGCTCACCCCCCACCCACCCCGACCTCCTCGACTGGCTCGCTAACGACTTCACCTCCCACAACTGGCAGCTCAAGCGTCTCCACAAACTCATCCTGACAAGCCGCACATGGCAGCAATCCCACGACCCCCATCCCTCCACAGATCGTGAAAAACTCTACTGCGGCTGGAAACTCCAGCGCCTCGACGCAGAATCCCTCCGCGACGCCATGCTCTCAGTCTCCGGCCGCCTCAACCCGCTCGCCGGCGGCGAACCCATCCCCGTCGCCCGCGAT
The DNA here is from genome assembly GCA_947462995.1 of Verrucomicrobiales bacterium. GTDB lineage: Bacteria > Verrucomicrobiota > Verrucomicrobiia > Verrucomicrobiales > V1-33 > V1-33. The sequence goes on from CANHUG010000052.1 coordinate 11,338, forward strand.
GTCTCCTCCGGCCGCATCATCCCAGGCCGCGAAATCATCAACCCAGGCAACGGCATGATCGACAAAATCGACTCGGTCGCCACCAGCGCCGACCGCCGCAGTCTCTACATCCAGGCACGTCGCTCCAGACCCCTCACCGTCCTCGATACCTTCGACCTCCCCGTCATGAACCCTAACTGCACTTCCCGCACGCTCTCCACCGTCGCCCCGCAGTCCCTCCTCCTCATGAACGACGCCTTCACCGTCGACATCGCACGCAGTCTCGCCGCCCGTCTCCAGAAAGACGCCCCCGAAAACGACGCCGCCAGAATCTCCCGCGCATGGGCCCTCCTCTTCAATGCCCCGCCCTCCCAACTCGACTCCGCCCGCTCCCTCGTCTTCCTCCACCGTCTCCGCTCCGCCGCCCCCCCCACCACCGACCCCGCCAAAGCCGACTCCGACGCCCTCACCGCATGGGCCCAACTCCTCCTCGCCACCAACCGCTTCCTCTACGTGGATTAAAAACCCCTCATGACTCGCAACCGACGACCAACCATGGAATCGGGAAAATGACCCGTTCCTCCCCGCCCCCACCACCCCCCGACCCATTCCGGGTTGCATCTCCCACCGCGTTGTTTCACCTGAAACGATGATCAGCCGTCGCTCCTGCCTCGCCGCAGTCGCCGGTGTCCTCGCCCCCGCCTGCGGCCGCAAGAACGCCCCGACCGCCGCCAGCAAATCCACGAAACGCCCAGCCACCGGCATCCCCCTCCCCACCATCGATCCAGCCGCCGCCCGCTGCCGCCCGGATCAACTCGCCGCCTTCTCCTCCGCCCTCGGCGGCAATGGCGTCGTCCTCCGCCACGGAGCCATCGTCCACCAGTGGGGTAAGCCAAACGCCCCTCTCGACGTCGCCTCCGCCAGCAAACCAGTCCTCGCTCACCTCGTCCTCCTCGCCGTCCAATCCGGTCGCATCCCCAGCCTCGACGATCCCGTCCTCCGCTGGCTCCCCGCCCTCGGCAACCTAAACCCAGCCCTCAACCACAAGGACGCCGCCATCACATGGCGTCACCTCATCACCCAAACCTCCTGCTTCGGGGTCTCCGAAGCCCCCGGCACCGCCTTCGACTACTGCGACTTCCAGATATCCCTCCTCTGGAAACTCATCTACGAAAAACTCTACGCAGTCTCCCCGGAAGACGCCGACACCAAGGTCCTCCGCCCGCTCCTCTTCGACCGTCTCGACGCCACCGACTCCCCTTTCATCCGCATCCGCAACGCCCCACAACCCTCCGGCCGCCTCGCCATCTCCGCTCGCGACATGGCCCGCTTCGGCCTCCTCTACCTCAACGGCGGCTCATGGAACGGTCAGCAACTCCTCCCCCAATCCATCGTCCACGCCGCCCTCAACTCACCGCTCCCACCTTCCCTCCCCCGCTCCAAAGGCATCGACGCCGACATGCTCCCGGACATCCGCTCCTACGGCGGCGGCAAAAATCAGGAGGAACATCTCGGCTGCTACTCCTTCCTCTGGTGGCTCAACCGCCCGGACCCCTCAGGCAAACTCCTCTGGCCCTCCCTCCCCCCAGACGCCTTCGCCGCCATCGGCAACGGCGGGGTCCGCACCATGATCGCCTTCCCCTCCCTCGGCGTCGTCGCCTCATGGAACAAAGCCAACCTCCAGTACCTCCCCGTCTCCGCAGGCGGCCGCGAACAAATGGACGCCGCCCTCGCTCCCCTCATCGCCGCCATCGACCCCTGACATGGTAACCCCGCCCCCCTCAACTCCTCCCCATCGCGCTCTCCTCTCCGCAGCAGCCGTCTTCCTCCTCCTCTGCGGCATCTCCCTCCTCCGTGCCCTCCCTTCCTTCGACCGCGGCACCTACGCCACCGAAGGCGGTGAATGGCTCGCCCGTCTCTGGGACCTCGGCTTCTTCAACATGGTCTTCGGAGCCCGCGGCGACTACGGGGTCCTCGCTAACATGTTTGTCATCAAAACCGCCGCCATCCTCACCTCCCTCCTCGGCGGTCACCCGCTCGCCGCCTCCGGCCCTGCCATCCAGCACGCCACCGCCGCCATCTACGCCGCCGCCATCTTCTTCGGCATCTTCCTCTGCCTCCGCAACCACCACCGCCCCGCCCACGCCCTCGCCGTCACGCTCCTCATGCTCCTCGTCCCGGACCTCGACGGAGAAAACAGAATCTTCGGCGAAGCCAATAACGTCGGCTTCTTCAGCGGTCTCGCCACAGCCTTCCTCATCTACGACCTCTGGCTCCAGCCCTCCCTCTCAAAATCCCGCCTCCTCATCTCCGGCTCCCTCCTCGTCTTCCACCTCCTCACCTCCCCGCTCGCTGGCATGGTCGCCGCCGCAGGCTGCGCCCTCCTCACTCTCCGCGCCCTCCTCTCATGGCGCTCCTCCAAAGGCCCCTTCCCCCTCCGCTCCCTCGGTGCCCTCGCCATCATCGCGCTCGCCGCATGGTCCATCCTCCACGCCTCCCCTGGCCTCCCCGATGAAGGAGCCTCCGAATCCTCACAAATCGCCGCCGCCTCCCCGGAACAGCTCCGCCTCCATTTCACAGAACTCGTCTTCTGCCGCCAACTCTTCTACCCGCTCACCATGAGCGTCTACCGGCTCTGCTCGGACCGCTCCATGCTCGCCGCAGCCGCCGTCACGCTCCTCCTCACCGCCGCATGGGCCTTCATCGAACGCAAACGCGGCACCCCGTGGCGCTCCATCGCCGCCCCGCTCCTCCTCATCGCCATCGCCTTCAGCATGGCCGCCACCACCGTCATCGGCAGAGGCTGGCTCTCCCGCATGGACGCCCCCTACTCGAAAATCTGGCCCATCCGCTACTTCCTCATCCAGGCCATGCTCGCCACCGGCACCGGAGCCATCCTCCTCCTCCGCTCCTCCGACCTCTTCCCCAAATCAAAATCCCTCATCCACGCCGCCCTCCTCCTCCTCGCCGCCAACTTCGCCCGCGAACAATCCTCCGCCATCTCCACAGCCATCAACCACGGCAACCCTGACGTCGCCGCCAGACGCTGGGCAGCTCAACTCGACCGCTCCGCTTCCCTCCATTCCTTCGCCAATCATAACCGCTTCCCCGGAGGCCCCCAAGCCGCCCTCCGCACGGAAATGTACATCGATTTCCACTTCCTCCGCGTCCCCGCTCGTCTCCTCGATTCCTACCTCCAGCGCCCCGGCACAGGCTCCACCGGTTCCTGCCCCGCCACCCTAACGCCCTCCGCCTCCATCCTCACCGACCCCGCCCGCCGCCCGCTCTCCCTCTCACCCCGTCACCTCCGCGTCATCCCCAGACCCTCCGGCACGCTCGTCACCTTCGACCTCCTCATGGAGGACTCCGCTCACTTCAGCGACTCCCGCCGCAAACTCTGGTTCTCCTCACTCCCCGGCCTCTCCAAATGCGCCGCATGGGCCGCCTCCACTGACGTCCCCTTCGACCTCACCCCGGACGGCCGCCGCCGCCGCCAACTCGAACGCTGGCTCTTCAAAGCCGCACTCTGGTTCGATCAACCTCTCTCCCCCGAATCCGCCGCCGCCGCCCTCTCCGGCCTCAAGGCCGGCCTCGGACCCTCACCAGATCGCTGCATCGCCGCCGCTGACCTCTCCACCGCCGCCGCCAACCCCTCCTTCTCCGCCTTCCCCGACGAACGCGAAACCTTCTTCCTCGATTCCCCCCAACTCCCAGCCTTCTCATGGCTCTGGGACCCCAACTCCCTCACATCCACCAGCCTCGCCATCTCCAAAGACGGTCTCCGCCTTCCAGACAACTCCGCCAGTCCCGCCCCCTCCCTTTCCCTCCTCCTCCCCTCACCTTCCCTCGACGCCGCCTCCATCTCCGGCCTCCGCATCGAGGTCTCCAGACGCCGCTACAAACCCGCACGCATCACCGCCATCCTCCACGGCAACTCCGGCCCGCTCCGCTCCATCCCCATCATCCCGCCAGACGGCGAAGGCTTCTTCGAAACCGCCTTCCTGCCCGCTCCCGCCTCCTCA
>CANHUG010000053.1 GCA_947462995.1 Verrucomicrobiales bacterium
CAGATTTTAATCTTGGTGCCCCCCGCTGCCGGATTGAAGCCACGATACCCCTTGTCTTGATTTCACTCTTTTCCCCGAGCCACTGACCCCCTGTCGAGTATGAAGCGTTCTGCCCTGAAGCGTTGGATTCCTTTCCGTCTTGCCGCCCTTGTGGCTCCGTTGATTGCGGCTTGGCCGGTGGCTGTGAAGGCAGCGCCATTGTGGTGGGACAACGTGGGTGGGACGGCGAATGACTGGGGTGGTGCTGCGAACTGGTCGACGGTGGTGGGCGGTGGGACGACGCCTGGTGCGATTCCGGGGGCGGCGGACACGGCGACGTTCAATGCGACGTCACTGACGGCGGCTCAGACGGTGAATTTGAATGCGGACCGGTCGTTGTCGGGATTGATTTTCACGTCTGCGGCGACGGTGGGCCTGCAGGGCGGCGGGACGAATCGTGCGTTGACGCTTGGGGCGGACGGATTGGTGAAGTCGGGTACGGGAGCGATCACGGTGGGGTCGGCGACTGCTGGGCAGAACGTGAGCATTCTGCTGGCGGCGGATCAGACGTGGGCCAACAACAACAACACGGGAGCGCTGACGGTGCTCAACGGGGTGACATCGAACGTGGCGGGGGCGCGGGTGCTGACGCTGGGCGGGACGAGCACGACGGCGAGCACGGCGTCCGGGGTGATTGGGAATGGTGCGGGGACGGTGTCGGTGACGAAATCGGGCACGGGCACTTGGGTGCTTGGGGGAGCGAACAGTTTTGGTGGCGGGGTGAACCTGAATGCGGGGGTTCTGCAGTTGAACAATGCGACGGCGGCCGGGTCCGGGACGATTACGTACGGGAATTCCGGGAGTGGGCGATTGTTCATCAACGGAGGCGTGACGATTGGGAACAGTTTGGTGATTGGGACTGCTCAGGGTGGAGCGGTGGGCCAGGGGTTGATTCAGCAGACAGGGACTGGTCGGGCGACGGTGAACGGGACGGTGACGATCAATGCGTTGCCGTCGGCTGGTGGGGCGTTGGTGGGTGGTACGGCGACGGGTAACGAACTGGTGCTGGCGGGAGCGGTGAATGGCGGGGCGGCGCTTGGATTGTCGCAGCGGGATGGCCGGGTGATTTTCAGTGGTGGTGGGTCGATTGGGGGGACTTTTGTGGTGACTGGGACGGTGCTGGCGGGGGCGAACAACGGGATTCCGGTGGGGTTGGTTCCGACGCTGGGCGGGTCTGCTAACGGGACGCTGGATCTGAATGGGTTCAATCAGACGCTTGCGGGCGTGGCCTTGGGGAATTCGGGTGCGGGAAGCAATTTCACGGGCACGGTGAATCTCGGGACGCGGACCCTGAGCCTAGATGGTAATGTGACGACGGTGTCGACGGCGACGAGTGGGGCGGCGCACACGATCAATGCGGGGGTGGGCGGGACGATTAATTTTGGCGGCACGAGCCGGTCGTTTACGGTGGCGGATACCCTTGCGGTAGATGATCTGACGGTGAACGGGGCGGCGATCACTGCGGGAGCTGGATTCAGTAAAGATGGAGCGGGGACGCTGGTGTTGAGGAATGTGACGTCGACTGGGGCGTTGAGTGTGAATGCGGGGACGCTCGCGGCGTCTTCGATCGGACAGGCGGGGACATTGAGTCTGCCGGGATTGAGTTTTGGAGCTGGGAATGCGACGGTGCGGGTGCAGGTGGGTACAGTGCAGGATACGATCAATGCCGGGGCATTGACGACGGGGAGCGGGACGGTGACACTGGCGGTTCCGCAGGCGGGCGGGTTGATTGCGAACGGGACGTATCCGCTGCTGAATTACGCGGGTGCCAGTCCGGGGCTGGGGTCATTTGTGGCGGCCTTGCCGGGGCACATGACGGGCAACGTGGTGGACACAGGCTCGTCGTTCGCGCTGGAAGTGACTGGCAATGACCGGGTGGTGTGGACGGGCGGGGTGGACGGGAAGTGGGACGTGAATACGACGGAGAACTGGAAGCTGGAGACTGGCGGGGGTACGGCGAAGTACCTTGAGTATGATTCGGTGGTGTTCGGGGATGGCCCGCTGGGTGCGGGTGGCAGCACGGTTTCGGTGACTGGGAACGTGACGCCTGCGGCGGTGAGTTTCACGAACACGACGGCGACGCCTTACACGCTGACGGGAGTGGGTGCGGTTGGGATCACGGGTGCGGGAGGGATTACGAAGACAGGTGATGGCACGGTGGTGCTGCAGACGGCGAATTCGTACACCGGGGCGACAACGGTTTCTGCGGGGACGCTGGAGCTGGATCACGATGTGACTGGCAACGTGGTGTTGTCGGGGACGAGCGGGGTCAATGTGGCGTCAGGAGCGACGTTGCGATTGACGCGTGATGACGGGAACATTGCGTTTTCGCGCAGCATTTCCGGTGCGGGGACGGTGGAGGTGAATCCGCATACGGCGGCGGGTGCGGCGGTGCGGGACGTGGCGTTGACGGGAAATAATGCTGGATTCAACGGGACGTGGCGGTTCACGACGTCGGTGGCCGGGGCGCTGGGGACGTATCGGACGAATGCGGCGATGAATCCGACGACGCTTGGTGCGGCTAGTGTGGTTGTGGAGAATGGCGCGCAGGTGTGGCTGGCGGGCAACAATACCTACAATAACAATTTCACGATTACTGGAACGGGATATTCCGAGGCGGCGGGTGGGACGCCGGCGGCGGGAGCTGGGCTGGCGTATGGCGGGATCGGAGCGCTGCGGCTTGATAATGGGGCGACCCTTGCGGGTGGGGTCCGGATCAGTGGCAACACGAAGATTCAGGCCTATAATGGCACGGGGACGATTTCGGGATCGATCAGTACGACGAGTACGTCGGATGTGCTGGTGGTGGGTGGTGGTCAGTCAGGCACTACGATTTTGCTGACGGGAGACAACAGTTCCGGGGCGAATCCGCTGAGGAACGTGTGGATCAATTCGGGAGGGACGACGGGGATGCAGCGTTTGAATGTGGGCAATGGCGGGACGACGGGAACGCTTGGGCTGGGTACGGTGACATTGAATGGGGATGCGTCGCAGGCGGCGATTGGGTTTGACCGGTCGAATGGTTATACGCTGGCGGCGGGGCAGACGATTACTGGCGCCGGTACGTTTACGAACACCTTTGTTGATTTGGATTCCACTGGTCCTGGGTTCAATGATGGCGGGAATACGATCACGCTTGGGGCGGCTGCGCCAGCGGCAGGTGGTTCGGTGCGGGTTGGTCAGTCGCGTGCGAATGCGGTGGCGGCGATCACGGGCTCGCTGACTGCGGAGCGGTTGCTGGTGGCGTCTGGGCAGAACAATGCGACGCTGAACATTCTGCCGGGAGCGACGGTGCGGGCGAATTATCTGGGGATTTCCGAGACGGCGGGGATGAGTGGGACAGTGAATCAGAGTGGTGGTGATGTGGGTGTAGTGGGGCAGGTTCGGGTGGGGCATTTCGGGACGAACACATCGGTGTATAACATGAGTGGTGGACAGTTGACGCTGACTGGGGCGTCGCCGGCGCTGACGCCGTCGACGGCTGGGGCGGGTGGTGCGAATGCGACTGGCGACAACAACATTCCCGGCGGTGCGATTTCGGTGATTGCTGGTGGGGGGATTTATCTTGGGATTGATGGGACCGGAGTGTTCAATCAGACGGGCGGGACGGTGACGACGAACTGGGTGGTGCTGGACAACCGTGGCGACTCGGGAGCTGGGGTGAACATGCCGGATGGGATTGACCGCTATAATCTGAGTGGTGGGGTGCTGAACCTGCGAAGCAACTGGGGGATCATTCAGCGGAATGCGAGTGCGGCGGTGAGTTTTGGTGGTGGGGCGGTGCGGGTGGACAACACGGGTACGGGGACTGGGACGGGTGCGGCGATCACGGTGCCGTTGAATGCGGTGATTGACACAGTGGGTGGGACGACGACGACGCTGGACACGAATGGGGCGGACAACGGGTTTACGCTGAGCCAGAATGTGCGTGGAACGGGGACCTTGAGTCTGACGGGTGGTGGGGCGGTGAATCTGAGCACGGCGACGGCGCAGACGGTTTCGGCGAATTTGTCGAGTGCCGGGACGGCGGCGAATCTGGTGAAGCAGGGGGCGGGCACGACGACCCTGACTGGGAGCCTTGCCGGGTATACGGGGAATGTGACGGTGAGTGCGGGTCGACTGGATGTGCCGAATGATTTGGGTGCGGGGGCGATGACGGTGGCTGATGGAGCGGCGTTGTCTGGTGAGCCGCAGCAGGTGACGACCTTGAACCTTGGGACGACGGCGGGAGCGGTGAACACGCTGCATTTTGATCCGACGACGCCGGGAGCGCTGACGACGGGTGTATTGAACTCGGTGGGGCGGACGGTTTTGAATCTGACGGCGGCCCCGGCATCTGCGGGGTTGTATGCGGCGATTCAGTATGGCGCGCGGAGTGGAGCGGGGACGTTTGAAGTGGCGGACGCGGCGACATTCCGGGCGGCCCCGGTGGTGAGTGATTCCGGGAGTGCGATCAACGTGGAGATTGCGGCGGGATTGAATCTGAATTGGTCAGGAGCGGTGAGTGGCGCGTGGAATCTGAACTCGACGAAGAACTGGGCTAACAGCACGCCTGGCGAGGATGTGTTTTTCAACTTTGACCGCGTGACGTTTGCGGAGGGTGGTGCGAATCCGGCGGTGGCGCTGGCGGGCAAGCTGGCACCTGCGGCGGTGGCGGTGACGTCGGAAACGACGAATTACACGCTGACGAGCACGACGGACAATCAATTGACCGGGGTGACTGGGATTGCGAAGACTGGGGCGTCGGTGCTGACGCTGGTGGGGCCGAACGTGCACACTGGGGTGACGAGTATTGGCGGGGGTACGGTGGCGATCAGCAATGCGAACAGCCTTGGGAGTGGAGCGGCGGGGAACAACGTGGCGTTGAGCAATGGCGGGCGGCTGGCGTACAGTGGGACGACGGCGATTGATCTGGGTGCGGGGCGGAATGTGGCGGTGGGGACTGGTGGGGGCACGATTGCGCATACTGGGACGACGGCGGTGACGTACGCGATTCCCGGCAATCTGACGGGGAGCGGGGCGTTGCGGTTCAGCACGACGGGGACGGCGGGCGCTGCGAATACGAACACTACCTATACGCTGAGCGGGAGCAATGCCGGGTACAGTGGAGACATATCGGTGGATGGGACGAGCAACATTCTGAGCACGCTGACGATTCCGAATCAGGTGGCGGTGCCGAATGCGGCGTCGATCACGGTGAATTATCCTGCGGCGTCGGTGACGAGTGGGAATGCGAACAATCTGACGCTGGGCGGCGGGGTGACGCTACCTGCGGTGACGACGTTGAATTTCACGTCGGCGCTGCCGACGGCGGCATTGAGTTTGCGGACGGGGATGAATACGTCTGGTGGGGTGGCGATCAACGGGCCGGTGACGGTTTCGGGGAGTGCGATTGTGCAGTTCAATGCGGCGGCGGGCGGGGTGACGACTTACAACGGGAATATCCTGGAGGCGACGCCGGGGGCGTTTGTGGAGAGCGGGTTGTTGCCGTTTTCGAACGTCTTGTTCCTGCGCGGGACGGGAACGCATGTGGTGAACGGGACGGTGAATCTGCCGTCGGCTGGCTCGACGCTGTCGCTGACGGATGGTGCGGTGGTGGTGATGAATTCGACTGGGAACAACTATCGGTCGACGAATGCGGCGTTCGGGACGATTCGGCTGGGAGCGAATGATGCGCTGGCGACGAACGGGCGGCTGGTGATTGGGCAGACGGGAGACCAGGCGGCGACGGTTGATTTGAACGGGTTCAATCAGACGGTGGCTGGGCTGGAGTGGGCGGCGGTGACTGGGAACACGCTGACGAAGGGGATTTCGAACACGAATGCCGGGCAGTTGTCGACATTGACGGTGAATCAGGCGACGACGCCGGGGACGGCGTTCAATGGAACGATCAGTGGTCGGACGGCGCTGGTGAAGGATGGTGCGGGGACGCTGACCGTGGCGGCAGGGGCGAGCAACTTCACTGGGAATGTGACGGTGAATGGGGGCACGCTTGTGGCGAGTTCTGCGGCGGCGGCGAATGGCAGTACGGGGCCGTTGGGGGTGGCGAATGCGGCGGGTCGCCGGGTTACGGTGGGTAGTGGGGCGATGCTGAGCTTCACGAGCAACAACATCTACGGGAACGGGGTGGGGAATCCGAACCTGCCGACGACGGCGGTCAATGGTGGGACCCTGACGAGCACGCGGTACAACGTGCTGGGAAATGTGGAGTTGAATGGGGCGACGCTGACGCAGTCGTCGTCGGACAGCGGTGGTTATCAGGGGTATCAGTTCCGCGGGTCGGTGGCGGTGGGTGGGTCGGCGGCGTCGTCGATTGAGACTGGGAATGGGAAGGGGAACCACCTTGGAGCGAACACGGTGTTCAATGTTGCGGATGCGACTGGGAATGCCGGAGCGGATCTGACGGTGAGCACGCCGTTGCTGAATCAGTCGGCGGACTTCTCGTCTGCGGCGGGTGGTTTGACTAAGGAAGGCGCGGGGACGATGAGGTTGGCTCCGGCGAGTGTGTCGACGTACACAGGTGCGACGGTGGTGAATGGCGGGGAGTTGCGGGTGGATGGGAGTGCGGCGTTCAGTGCGACGACAGTGAACCTTGGGGCGGTGCTGAGCGGTTCGGGCACGGTGGGATCGGTGACGAGTTCCGGAGGGATTATCACGCCGATCGGGAGGTTCTCGACTGGGGCGTTCTCGTCTGATGCGGCGACGGTGTTCCGGTTTGACGTTGGCGGGATGACGCCGGCGACTGGGTTGTCGCAGTTGGCGACGACTGGGGCGGTGAGTCTGAATGGGAATCTTGAGGTGACGCTGACTGGGGGATTTGTGCCGGAAGTGCTGTCGAAGGTGCTGCTCTGGGACAATGACGGGTCGTTGGATTCGGTGGTGGGAGTGTTCACCGGGTTGCCTGAAGGCACGCAATTTGCGGCGAGCGGGTCTGCGGATCCTGATGATTACTGGACGATCACGTATCAGGAATCGGGGTTGGCGGGCACGGATGGCAATGACATTGCGCTGACGTACGTGCCGGAGCCGGGGAGTGCGGCGCTGGCGTTGGCTGGGGCGGTGCCGTTCCTGCGTCGTCGTCGGGCGGTGGCTGGCCGGAAATGATGTGGACGGGGCGGCGGCGGGTGCGCGGATTGAATCTTGCAATCAGCGTGTGCGGCGTTATGCCCTGCGGCTTGCATGGCTGGCTTCTTCAAAAAACTGATTCAGCGCTTCACGCGGCGGAAGGTAGATCTCGATGAACTCGAGGAATCGCTGATCACTGGTGACGTGGGGTGGCGGATGACGCAGCGGATTCTGGATCGGCTGCGGGAGATGGGGCGGAGCCTTGATCCTGAGGAAGTGGTGGAGGTATGCCGGAAGGAGATGCTGGCGTTGCTGCCTGCGGAGAACCCGGGGCTGCCGTTGTTTGCGGATCGGCCGTGTGTGGTGCTGGTGGTGGGGGTGAACGGGACGGGGAAGACGACCTCGACGGCGCGGTTGGCGCATTGGCTGAAGGCGCGAGGGAACACGGTGATGCTGGCGGCGGCGGACACGTTTCGGGCGGCGGCGATTGAGCAACTGGATGTGTGGGCGCAGCGGTTGGATGTGCCGATTGTGAAGGGCCAGTACAAGGCGGATCCGGCGGCGGTGTGTCACGACGCGTGGGAGGCGGCGAGCAAGCGTGGGATTCAGTATCTGCTGTGTGACACGGCGGGTCGGTTGCACACACGGGACAACCTGATGGCGGAGTTGTCGAAGATCGAGCGGGTGATCGGGAAGAAGGATCCGTCGGCACCGCATGAGACCCTGCTGGTGGTGGATGCGACGACTGGGAGCAATGCGCTACAGCAGGCGAAGGAGTTTCAGAAGGCGGTGGGCCGACTGACTGGGGTGGTGGTGACGAAGCTGGACGGGAGCGGGAAGGGCGGGTGTGTGATTGCGATTCAGGACGAACTGGGGATTCCGGCGCGGTTTATCGGGACGGGCGAGGGCGCGGGGGATTTCGACGCGTTTGAAGCGCGGCGGTTTGTGGAGAACATCCTGTGAGCGGCCGCGGCGGCGGAAGAGCCGGGTCCGGGTGATGGCGGCTCAGTCCTCGGTGAGGTCGAGTTCCGGTTTGAAGTCGGCGGCGTGGTAGGAGCTGCGGACGAGGGGACCGGAGGCGACGTGGCGGAAGCCCTTGCGTTCGGCGATGACCTTGAGGTTGGCGAACTGGTCCGGGTGGATGTATTCGACGACGGGGAGGTGCTGTTCCGAAGGGCGGAGGTACTGGCCGAGGGTGAGGACGGTGACGCCGGAGTCGCGGAGGTCGTCCATGGCCTGGAAGATTTCGGATTCGGTTTCGCCGAGGCCGAGCATGATACCGCTTTTGGTGGCGACCTTGCCGCCGGCCATTTCTTTGGCGCGTTTGAGGACGTGGAGACTGCGGTGGTACTGGGCGCGGCTGCGGACGAGCGGGGTGAGGCGCTCGACGGTTTCGAGGTTGTGATTGAAGATGTGGGCGCGGGCGTTGATGACGGTCTGGAGGGCGTCGTCGCGGCCGTTGAAGTCCGGGACGAGGATTTCGATGATGATGCCTGGGTTTTCGCGGCGAACGGCTTCGATGGTGCGCGCGAAGTGGAGGGCTCCGCCGTCCTGGAGGTCGTCGCGGGCGACCGCGGTGATGACGACATGATTGAGGTTCATGCGTTTGGTGGCTTCGGCGACGCGGTCAGGTTCGTCGGCTTCGAGGGCGAAGGGTTTGGCGGTTTTAACGGCGCAGAAGCCGCAGGCGCGGGTGCAGCGATCGCCTGCGATCATGAAGGTGGCGGAGCCCTGGCTCCAGCATTCCCAGCGGTTGGGGCACTGAGCTTCCTCGCAGACGGTGTGGAGTTTGAGGTCGGAGACGAGGGCCTTGGTGGACCAGAAGACCGGGTTGCTGGGGAGGCGGACCTTGATCCATGAAGGTTTCTTGTCCTTGTGCAGCGCTGGGTCGATTTTCGGGGTCATGGCGATGAGAGGAGAAAAGGCTGGGTTGGAGGAAACGCAATCGCGTCAAGAGAAGGAAGCGCCGGCGTGGAGGTCGGAGAGGGCGTGGAGGAGGTACGGAGAGAAGTGGGAGGCGGCTGCGGCGACATTGAGGTTTGCCGCACCTTCGCGTTCGAGGGACGTGATGGTGACCCCGTCGATGCCGCAGGGGGTGATGGCGGAGAAGCCGTCGAGCGGGCCGGCGATATTGATGGCGAAGCCGTGCATGGAGATCCACTGGCGTGCGCCGACGCCGATGCTGGCGAGTTTGCGGTTTTCGACCCAGACCCCGGTGAGGTTGTCGCGGCGGGTGGCGGGGATGCCGAGGGCGCGGGTGCCGTCGATGAGGGCTTGTTCGAGGCAGCGGAGGTAGCGGTGGAGGTCTTGGCCGTAGAAAGCGAGACGGAGGATGGGGTAGCCGACGAGTTGGCCCGGGCCGTGCCATGTGGCTTTGCCGCCGCGGCCGATTTCGACGAGCGGGGCGGGGAGGGATTCGGGATCGCCGAGGCTGGAGCGGTCCTGGGTGCGGCCGATGGTGAAGACGGGGTCGTGCTCGAGCAGGAAGATAGCTTCCGGGGTGAGCGGGTCGAGGAGCGAGCGGGCGGTGGATTCCTGAAGGGCGAGGGCGTCCTGATACGAGATGCGGCCGAGCCATTGGACGGAAGGCGGCGACCATGGGGCGGCCTTGAGTTGGAGATCCATGGTGAACATACGGGCCACGGGTCCGGGGAGTGCAAACGCGGAGTGGGGGCGGTGGGGAAGGCTGGTGGGCAGGGCGAGGGGATCTTCGGGTTTTGTGGGGAAGAAGGAGGATTCGGGCGGCGGACGGTGCGGCGGGTTGCGTGACGCATGAATGGAGGGGCACTTTCGCGCAGCCAGTGAGGTGAGGTGATATGGGCAGGCTGGGCATCACGCCAGCAAAGGGGGCTGGGTTGGGTTGCTCGTGGGTTGGCAGGGCCGTTGGAAGTCCTTGCGAATCCGGTTATTCCGGATATGATGGGTTTGGTTACGGTATACCTCTAAGGTGCACGCTAACTAGCAGCCGTTCCATGTCACAGTCCGTATTCGATTTGCAATCATTTGTCGGGGCGTTGCCACTGCGGTTCGGCATGACGCCTGACGAAGTGCGAAGCGTTCTCGGGCAGGACTGCTCCGAGTTGAAGAACTTCCTTGGCGGCGTCAGCTTGAGTTATCATCGCCCCGGCTGCGATGCGAACGTGGGCTTCGACGAGTTTTCGGGACTCGCCACACATTTTGGCTTCGGCAGATTATCATCCGTTCGGTTTCGAGGTCTTGACGTGTTTGGCGACTCAACAGCCTGGCAGTCGATTGTTCGCATGAGCGTTGATTGCCACGAGTGGGTGGGGTTTATCATTTGCTGCGATCTGGGGCTACAGCTAAGCGGCTTTCACGATGACGACACCAGTCAGTTGGCCATTTCAGTTTTCCCGGAGGGTGATTACGATCGGCACCGCCCCAAGTTCAGGCCATTCACCTTGCAATGACTGCCGTCACGACCGAGCCAAAGCGAACAAACAAGGTCGGAGCGAAGGTGAGGTGCGAACCTTCGGGTGTATCTTTTGGTCGAATGGACTCTCCGCCCAACTCCAACGCCACTCGTCATGCCGGATGAGCTTCCAGTGAGCAATTGCCCTCGATGCGAAAGCTCCGAGCATGTGAGGCCAAAGCTTCTAGCTACGAACTTTCTCTCGCAGCAGTATTTCTTCGAGCCGTTCACAGTGGAAAGGCCGAGTCAGTTCCGCGATTCCCCCCACACACTTGGCAATCATTTCGTTTCGGGCCTATTCTGTCACCATTGCGACTTGGGATTCGTTCCCGATGCAGTCGCAGTGAGCATGGGCGTTGAGCCTTGTCGGTATCGGGGAGAGTTGTCTCTGTTTTCCCGCCCGTTTGGGGTTGGTTGCACCCGTTCAGATGTCAGCTGCGACGATTCAGGGAGTGCTGCCCGCCCGTTTCAGGCCATCATTTGGCAGGCGAGTCCTGATTCAGTGGGGATTCGTGTCACCTTCCACGCCCGGACTTTAGATGAGGCTCAGCGCATTTTAGAGCTGGAGCACGGCTCGGATGTCATCTACACGTTGTGGAACGAGATCGATGAAGAGAAGCTACGATAACAAACCAAGTGCGAACATTCAAGCGCTCAAGCAACGGCGCGTATGGCGTCTGTCGGGGCATCGACGCCTTGCGCTCGCCGTCTCCTGATCCGAATCGTTTGCCCAAATCCAACGATTATCGTGCTACCGAACTCCAGCCAGTTGCGATTCAAACCGGGAGACCACCCGAACGATCATCGCTATCTGTTTGAGGGACATCCTCATTTGCTCACCGAGGTCGAAAGACGAGCTTGGACACGGATCATCATGCAGCGGAAGGTCGCTTCGACAGAGAACCCGTCCCAGCGGGATGTGATGACTCGATGTTGGTTGGACACTGACGATGCCGTCACTTGTCTTTTGCAGCAGGGAGAGGGTGTTTTTTTCGCCAAGACGCTTGGGAGAGTCCTCCGTGAGCAGCCAGACAGGCTCCGCACTTGTCCGCAGTGTGGCTCACTTTGCAGGACAGCTCAGGCGTGTCTTTGTCCTCACTGTTCACACACTTGGTATGAGGCACGTCAAATTGACCAGACCACTTCCGAGAACGCGCAATGACACCACAGCCGACACACGAACCAACGAAGGCGAACAAAGCGCGGATGGACAACCGCTGGGGCTGCTCTGTCGGGCATGCTTTCCGCAACTTTAACCCGCCATTCCGGCTTGACGCTCACCCCCGCCCCAGCGGTGCCATCGCTTCGACGTTGTGCAAAAATTGAAAGGGCATGGACTACTTCGGAAGCATAGATCCACGTTTGATGCCAATGCATCTCTTTTGGGGTGCGGTTCACATCGATTACGCCAGCGCAGTCCGAGGCAATCCCGAGAAGCAGAATTATTCGGTATGCCCCCGTTATTGGTATATCGATGCGGATTTTGTCTGCAAGAGCTGCCGGAAGGATTTCACGTGGACGGCAGCGGAACAAAAGGCATGGTTTGAGGAGTGTTATTTCTGGATCGACTCAAGCCCGCACCATTGCAAGACGTGCAGCGCGGAACGGAGGCGCCTCGCAACTTTGAGGAAAGAGTATGATTCGCTCGTTGCGGGAGCATGTCCGAAGGATGCTATTGGCCGGAAGATTCGTGTCATCGAGATCGTCCGTGAACTTGAAGCCGCCTTCGGCCGATTGCCGGAGAAGATGATCGCGACCAAGGAGTTATTCGAACGCCAAATAAAGAAGGCACCAAAAGCCGCGCCGTGACCCTTACCTGCCGTCCAGTTTCGATGCTTCCCGTAGCTTTGACCGGTCTTCCCGTCTCTACGCTCGCCGTAGCCCAAACGGTTCCAGCGATTGAACACCCTGCCAAGAAGCGCCTGTTGGGATGGACCGTAAGCCAGAGTCTGTTGAGATGATTCAGCCTGTTGTCTTCGTGGTCAACGTTCTTGGCCGTGACCACAGTGGTCATATCGGCGACCTGACCGTCGTGGTGGATGGGCTGAGCCTCTTTACGCTGACTTCATTCCCTCTTGCTGACCTTGCGAGACAGGCGGCCCTTTGGTCGGTAGCGGTGGATGATGCGGATCACTGCACCTCGTTCATTTACCGTGATGAGCAGGACCGTTGGCTGGGCGCTTTCCGCATTGAGCCGAGGTCGGACGGATGGCAGTTTACGTCGGTGTTTGAGGACAGGCGTCACGCTGCCATGCTTGAGCTTGGCAATATTCGCGACGCCATCACAGCGTTCGCAGATACACTAAACAAAGGGTGCGTGGCTGCGAGGGAATGAGTCGGCCGATGGCCCGTGTGGTTGAATGAGGTTGGCGGGCGGCGGAGGTGGGGCGGGGTTGGCGAGCTGGCAGGCGCTTGAATGGGCTGAAGATGACTCCAGCTGACGGTGGGATGGGGTGGATGGGGCGAATAGGACGGATAGGACCGATGGGATGGATCGGGAGTAGAGAGGGGCCGGTGTGAACGGAGATGTGAGGTTTGGTGTGGAGAGGGTGCGAGTACGGAGCCTCGGCGTGCCCCGGGCGAGTGGGGAGAGGCTGGTAGGCGCACTCCGTGTGCGAGGGCGAGCTGTAATTCTGACAGCAGTCCAGAGCCTGCGGCTGCTTGTTCGGAGGGGGCGTGTTGGGTGGCGCGAGTACGGAGGGCTGGCAGGCGCACTCCGTGCGCAGAGAGAGCTGTGATTCTCCAAGCGGTCCAGAGCCCTGCGGCGTTCTGGTTCGGAGGGGGCGAGCGGGGTCAGGGCTCGATGGTGACGGGGGTGCCCATGGCGACGTTTTCGAAGAAGTGGGCGGACATGTGTTCGGGCATGCGGATGCAGCCGTGGCTGGCTGGGTAGCCTGGGAGGAAGCCTGCGTGCATGCCGATGCCGTCGTTGGTGAGGCGCATGAAGTTGGTCATTTTGGCGCCTTCGAATTTGAGGCCAGAGGGTGGGCGGTCGGTGCGGTTGTCGACATCGCCGTCGATGACGTTGCCGTACTGGTCGACGAAGGCGCCGTAGCGGCTGGATTTGTGGCCTTTGTCTTTCTGGATGATGCGGAAGGTCCCGGTGGGGGTGCGGTGGCCGACGTCGCCGGTGGAGAGCCATGATTTGCCGACGAGGACGGAGCCGCGGTAGAAGTAGGCGGTTTGCTCGCTGAGTTTGATGCGGATGCGAGCGGGGCCGTTGCCTGGGCCGCCGTCCCAGTGGGAGATGAGGTCTGGGGGGCCGCCGATGGGTTGGCCGGGTTTGCGCGGTGCGCCCTGGCCCTGGGGGACACCTGAGGGGTCGTAGTAGAGAGTGCCGTCCGGGGCGCGCACGATGCCTGGGGGGAAGGGACTGCCGCCTGCGGTGGTGGCTGTGGGGGACTGGCAGGCGGAGAGGAAGACCGCGGAGAAGGCAGCAGAGAGCAGAGGAATGGCGAGTCGGGACATGGCGGTGAAGGCGCTAGATAAGCGGGTGGGGGCGTTCGTCTACGCGAAAATCGGGGGGGGCGGGGTGGGTTTTGCGGGGGGTGCCATGGATGCGGAGGTGGGCGGGCTTGTGGTGGGGGGCGGCGCGGGGCGAGGGAGGGGGATGCAGAAGCGACTGATTGTGCTGATGATGGTGGCGGGCCTGATGCCGGTGCGGGCGGGGTTGCGGCTGGCGGCTTTTGACAGTGATGCGACGCCGCCGGTGGGGACGCAGATGAGTTACGATCCGATGCTGGGGGTGGGGAAGTTATCTTTGAGGTGTCGGGGGGTGGTGCTGACGGGGTCGGGTGAGCCGGTGGTGCTGGCGACGGTGGATTGGATCGGGGTGGCGAATGAGGGGCATGATTATTTTCGGGCGGCGTTGGCGAAGGCTGCGGGGACGGTGCCGGAGCGGGTGGCGCTGCATGCGTTGCACCAGCACGATGCGCCGTTGTGTGATTTCGGGAGTGAGCGGTTGCTGCGGGAGGCGGGGAGGCCGGTGGGGCCGTTTGAGGGAGGGGTGCAGCGGGAGTTGATCGGGCGGGCGGCTGGGGTGGTGGAGGCGGCGATGAAGCGTGCGGAGCCGGTGACGCATGCGGGGAGCGGGGAGGCGGAGGTGAGGCAGGTGGCTTCGAACCGGCGGATCATGGGGGAGGATGGGAAAGTGCGGGCGACGCGGTATACGGCGTGTCGGGATGCTGGGCTGCGGGGTGAGCCGGAGGGGGTGATTGATGCGAAGGTGCGGGTGGTGGGGTTCTGGAATGGGGATCGGGTGCTGGCGGTGCTGAGTTACTATGCGACACATCCGCAGAGTTATTACCGGACGGGGATGGCGGATCCGGATTTCCCGGGGATTGCGCGGTTTTTGAGGGAGCAGACGGTTCCGGCGCTGCATGTGCATTTCACGGGGGCGGGAGGGAATATCGGGGCTGGGAAGTACAATGACGGGAGTCCGGAGATGCGGGCGGTGCTGGCGACGCGATTGGAGGATGGGATGGCGCGGGCGTGGGAGATGGTGGAGAAGGAGCCGGTGAGTGAGGCGGAGGTGAGCTGGCGGGTGGAGCGGGTGGCATTGCCGGTGGCGAAGCATCTGGAGGCGGGGAAGTTGCGGGAGTCGCTGCGGAGCGGGCCTCCGGCGGCGATTTTGGGGTCGGCGATGCAGTTGGCGTGGCTGGAGCGATGCGAGGCTGGGTATCGGGTGGAGGTTTCGTGTCTGGCGCTGGGGAAGACGAGG
>CANHUG010000054.1 GCA_947462995.1 Verrucomicrobiales bacterium
ATGGTCCACATCCACATCATTTTTCAAAACCCCGTCCGCCGCATTCACCGTCAGCGCCACCTGCTGGTTCGTCGTATAATTATCCCCCAGCGCCACCGGCACATCATTCACCGGATTCACCGTGATCGCCACCGTCGCCGTGTTCGACGCCACCGGATCCGCCGCGTCAAACGCACGGTACGTAAACCCATCCACTCCCGCATAATTGCCATTCGGACTGTACGAAAAATTCCCGCTCGGATCCAGTACCAGCTGACCATTCGCAGGCCCGCTCACCAGCTCCACCCTCACCGGACTCCCCGTGTCGTTCGCCAGCACGCCGCTCCCGCTCGACAGGGTCGTCACACTCACATTGTCGATCGACGCAATCCCGAACTCGTCCGCCACCGTCGCCTTGTTAGTGTAGCCACCCAGCGTCAGCACATGATCGCCCGCCCCGAGATTCACATCAAACGTCGCCGTCGCCCACGGCGTATCCAGCGTCGCCGACCCGTTCCCCACCCCCACCAACCGCCCCAGAAACAACCCCTGCGGCGTCGTCACCGTCCCGTACCGCGTCCCGTTCAGACTCATCGCAAACGCCGTGAACTCGTCCGGCTCCAATCCCCCGCGCGTCCCGATCCTCCAGTCAAACGCCACCCGCACCGTCGCCGGTGCCGTCAGATTGAAACTCCGCTGCCACCCACCCGAAAACCCTGACGAATTATTCACCTTCCCAGTCTCCACCGTCAGCATCCCCCCGGGATTTCCCCCAGTCGCCACCAGCGCCCCGCTCGCATTCGCCGGCCGGTTCGTCCCGAACGTGTCGTCCGCATACGCAAACCCCTGCTCCGCATTCCCCGCAGGCGTGAACTGCACATCAATCCCCACATCACTGCTCGTGTACGAACTCCCCCCTGCCTGGTGCAACTCCACCGCCATGATGTTGTTCCCCGCCACCAGCAACCCCGCCGGAATCGTCACCGTGTCCGTCGTGTACGTCCCCTCATCCGCAATGCTGTTCAGCACCGACGTGTTCGTCGTCACCGGACCCGCAGGAAAAATCTGCGCGGCATCCATCCGCACCCGGTCCACCTCCTGCCCGTTCACATAAATAATCGCCCCGTCATCAATCAAATGCCGGATCTGCCACGTCCCCACACTCGCCTGCGCCGCATTCAGAGTGAACGTCTTCCGGAACAGATACGTCGTCACATTGTACGGCCCGCTCGCCGTCACCCCCAGCAGGGTGTTCGGCGCCCCCGGAAACGCATTGATCCCCCCAGCCTGCAGCGGCAGCACCCCAGTCCCCCAAGGCACCACCGTCGACGTCGCCGGATCAAAATTCAGCGCCCTCCAATCCCTCCCCGCCCCGTCCACCGGATACGTGTCCGACGTCTGCCCGTTCTGATTGTTCCGAATCCGGTCCAGATACCGCCAATCCCCTCCCACCACATTCACCCCAGGCTCGAAATTCGCAGAAAACAACGCCGCCGCCGTCGTGTTCAGCACCGCATCCTCATTCACCGCATACGTGTCATTCACCGCCACCGGAGCCCCGCTCACCAGCGAGGGCAGCACACACATGACAGCAATTCTAAAAAGGGTTCGGTGTCCGGTCATAAAAAACATGGCAGAAGTCAGATGTACGCAGCACTCAGGCCCACGTGTCGGAATCGTTGCAGTTCCAGTGCCTCCCCCACCGTATTCCGCCAGCAGGAACACGCAATTCTCCCGCAGCCTGATCCAGCCTCAGGGAAATCCCTGGTTCGCTACCAGGGAATCTTCGATTCAGCGGAAATTAATCTCCCATCACCGCTTCCCGCCCTTCTCCCCTTTCCCTCCCTTCGCGCCCTTTCCAGCCTTCAAACTCCCCAGATACGCCACCACATCCCGAATCTCCCTCCTCGTCAGAATCGCCTCCATCGGCGGCATCACCGATACCGGAGCCGTCATCTCCTTCACCGTCTCCCTCCCAAGCCGCCGCTCCCCGCCCTCCGGCAGCCGGATCACCACCTCCCGCGCATCCTGCGACACCAGCACGCCGCCCACCACCGTCCCGTCCCCCAGCGTCGCCGTCACAATCCCATACCCATCCGCCACCACCGCCCCGGGATTCACCAGCGCTTCCACCAGCTCCGCCGCCGTCCGCTCCGCCCCGATCCCCAAAAGCGCCGGCCCCACTGCACTCCCCGGCTCCGCCCCGAACCGGTGACACGCCACACAATTCGCCGTCACATCCGTCAGCACAATCCGCTTCCCGCTCTCCGCATCACCCCCGCTCAAACAATCCCGCCACGCCACGCCCGTCACCGCTCCCTCCACCACCGACCGCGCCTTCTCCAGCGCGCCACTCAACGCCGGATACTTCCCCGCCGCCTCCCAGACATCCAGCAACAGTTCCCCCGGCACCTCACCCGCTAACAATTCCCCCAGACGCTCCGCCGCCTCCGCCCGATCCACTCGCCCCAGCAACCCGCAAGCCTCCTGCCGCAACCGCACGCCTCCCCCGCCCCGCACCAACTCCGCCGCCCGTTCCACCGCTCCCATCGCATCCAGTCCCTCAAGGGCCTTCAGCGCCGCCACTGCCAGCGTTTCTTCCTTCCCTCGCAGCGCCATCTCCACCGCCGGACGCGTCCGCCCATCCTCCCGGTGATCCGCCACCAGCAATCCCAACGCCGCCACCCTCACCGCCGCCGTCAGCGAACCATCACCACTCGCCGCCGCCAATCGCTCCGCCGGCACCGGCAACCTCAAGCTCAACGCCATCCCCAGCACCCCCGCGTGCAACTCCGGTTCCTTCAACTCCAGCAACCGCGGCAACAACGGCCGCAACGCCATCACCGCCGCCTCCCCGCCGCGCCGCCCCTGCACCCTCACAAATCCATCCGCCGGATCCAGCCGCGGCACCGACGTCCACTGCCCCAGCAATTCCAGACCCGCCCGACGCAACCGCACCGGCACACCCTCCCTCAGCACATACTCCGCCAACCCCGCCGCCGCCGCCCCATCCCCACGCCGCAACAGCGCCCCCATCGCCCGACGCACCATCGACTCCGGCGCACCCGCCCCAGCCTTCCCCAACCAATCCCCCAGCGCCGGCAGCGCCGCCTCAATCCCCTCCCCATCATAAATCGCAATCGCCGCCGCCTCCGCAATCCTCGGATCCCCATCCCCCAGAAACACCGCCACCGCCGCATCACGCTGCCGCCCCAACGCCAGCACCGCCGCCGCCCGACGCCCCGCCGACCCATCCTCCCTCATCCCCGCCAGTCTCCCCGAATCCGCACACCCAGCCAATCCCGTCACCACCGCATGCCTCAAAAACGGCCCCCCATCCTCGCCCGCCATCCGCAGCAATCCCTCCACCGCCCCCGCAGGCTTCACCCGACCACACGCCAGCGCCGCCTCCAGCCGCACCGGCAGCGATCCATCACCTAGCAACCCCACCAGCGCCGCTCCCGCTTCCCCATCCACCGGACTCTCCGCCGCCACCCGCGCCGCCAGCGCCCGCACCCACTCATCCCCATCCCGCATCAATCCCGCCAGCACCGCCACATCCCGCAACTGCCCACTCCTCCATCCCTGCCCCAATCCCCAGATCCCATGCAGCCGCCCTAGCCGCTCTTTCCCCGACACCGCCACCGCCCGCAGCACGTCCCAAGCCCCACGCTCCGCCAGCGCCCACTGCGCACCGCACCGCACGCGCTGATCCTCATGACCCAGCAATCCCGCCAGCTCACCCGGGTCCCGCTTCCCGAACCCCTCCGCCAGCAACTGCCTCACTTCCCCACGCAGCGGATGCCCCCGCCCGCTCTCCACATCCACCCGCCACACCGCCCCCTTCCCGTTCAATTCATACCCGCTCTCCCAATCCGCATAATACAGCCCCCCGTCCGGCCCCCAGCTCATCCCCACACCCATGATCCCCCGACTCACCCTCACATCTTCCGCCAGCCGCCACCCCGCACCCTCACGCTCCAGTCTCAGCGCATTCATGTTCCCCGACGGAAACTGATTCACAAAAAACCACCCCGCCCACTCCGCACTCAGCGCCGTCCCCGGATTCCACGCAAACCCGCTCGGACCATCATGACTCTCCGCCAGCGGCGGCGTCAGAAACAACGGCTGCCCGGCATGCGACGGCTTCCACCGCCCCTCACCCATCCACGGACACCAGTCGGTCATGTACTGCCAGGAACACCGCCACCCCGCATCACTCTCCGGCAAGATCCACACCAACCGCTCCTTCTCCCCAGGCTTGTCCGCATCATTGTCCACCCCGAACACATCCCCCGTCTCGTTGAACGCAATCTCCTGCACATTCCGCAACCCGTGCGCATACACCTCGAACCCGCTCCCATCCACCTCGCACCGCAGCACACATCCCTCGTGAGGATACGAAAACCTCCGCCCGTCCGCCCGCGTCACCTCCACCCCCTTGTCCCCAATCGACCAGTAAATCCGCCCGTCCGGCCCCCGCCGCAACCCATGCATGTCATGCCCCGCATACGCCAGATGAATCCCAAACCCATGCACCAGTGACCGCCTAACCTCCGCCTTCCCATCCCCATCCCGGTCCTCCATTCGCCACAGATCCGGCGCAATCGTCGCAAACACCGCCCCGTCCGCCGCCAGCACCCCGGCCGCAATCCCCGTCACCTCCGACGCAAATCCCCCCGCATACTCCCCCATCCAATCCGCCTTCCCATCCCCATCCCGATCCTCCAATCGCACCACACTCTCCGCAGGCACCGTCAAATCATTCCAGTCCACCACCCCATCCCCATTCCAATCCCGCAAATCCCCCCTCGGCCCGCGCAACACCCCCGTCGCCAGCCGCTCCCGCAAAAACGCACGCTTCGCCTCCACACTCGTCAGCCCCACATCATCCGCAATCCACTCACTCCACTGCCGAATGTCCAGATCCGCCGTCTTCCGACGCGCCGTCCGCGTCACATACACCCTCCCCTGATCATCCACACTGCACGCCACAGGATCCGGCACATTCAACAACCCACTCCACCGCTCCGCCCGCAACACCGGCCGCTCCGCCCGCACCACCCACGGCACCAGCATCCCCATCGCCGTCACCAGGACCATCGTCGTCAGTCGCTTCATCCCCCCACCAAACCCACCTCACCCCCCCACCGCAACCCCAGAACCACCCCCCCCTCCCAACTCGCCCCTCTCCACCCAATCATCCGTCCCGTAGGGACGACCGGTTAGTAACCCGGGGTGGCGCGAATCGATACCCCGGGACCACCACCAAGAATTGCCCCAACCCCGTACGGGGTTGCCCCTCTCCGAACCCGCCCCCACTCAACCAGCCCATTCGCGTCCATTCGTGTAATTCGTGGTTCCATACAACTCCACCACCACGCCCGCCACCGCACCCGAACCTCCCACAGAAGAAACAGCTCACCCCACTCCTCACGGATCCCTGCCTTTACAAAAACGAAACCATCCAGTGAATCGCTCCCTCCTCGATCGCAGACCAGCCTGATAGGGATGCGGAAAATCGAGGACCACTTCCTCGATTCCTGTGAACCCGGATAAACTAGCCGAACCCTCAAAGAATCTTCGGGCATCGATGTCGTCTCCATCCCCCGCCAGACTGAAATCAATGCTCCAGTCGGAAAGTTGGAGTAGTCGCCCTCAATTGCAGACGGGGCTTCGATCACCAGAACTCCGTCCACCATCCGATAAGGGAAGATCACCCGAATCGTATAGGCAGCGCGATAACCAATGGCGCCGCCATAGGCTGCGGGCCGCTTTGCGCCCGGCCGGCCTTTCGCTGACACCCATCCGGTTTCCGAAGGGCAGTCGTGCCCAAAGCCAAATCAAAGGTTGACCAGACAACTACATGCGCTTATCGTCATACAGTAAAGAATTGAGTCGCCATGCTCGCCGCCCGAAAACCATCCCTGCCGCCCGTTACCAATGAGGCCATGGCCCTGATCGCCTCGTGGTTCCGCACGCTCGCAGAGCCCAGCCGGCTGAAGATCCTCCGGGCACTAGAGGACGCGGTCGAACTGACCATCAGCGGGCTGGTGGAGGCGACCGGCCTGTCGCAGGCCAATGTTTCCCGGCACGTGCAGTCGCTGGTCGATGCCGGCATGGTAGCCCGGCGCCGGGAGGGACTGACCGCTGTCTGTTATATCTCCGATCCTGGAGTGACCGAACTTTGCGAAACCGTCTGCAGCAATCTCGTGAGTCGGCTGTCGAGTCAGGCAAGGAACCTCAGCGGCCGTTAGGCCTCAGCAGCATGACACCGACCGCCATCCTCGCCACCCTGACTACCTTAGCCGCCGCCATCGGTCTGTGGTACTGGTTCGAAGGCCGCTGGGACCGCCGGCTCTTTCGTTCAGGCCCGGGCGGCGTGTGCGCAAATCTGCGGGCGGGTCAGGCCGAAGCGTGGCTGCGGGACCATCCGGAGACACAGGTGCTGGATGTGCGGTCACCGGGGGAATTTGCCCGCGGGGCGCTGCCGGCAGCAGTCAATATTCCCATCGGCGATGACGCCTTCGAGGCCAAAGCGGGCAGGCTCGACCGGGACAAGCCGCTGCTCGTTTATTGTGCGGGCGGCTATCGCAGCCGCATAGCGGTCGACCGACTGAAGCGGCTCGGTTTCCGCAGCATTCAGCACCTCCACCGCGGATACCTGTCATGGAAACCTCTTCCCCCATCAACACCCTAACCAGAATGAAAACGACACTGATTCACAGAATTACCGCGGCAGCGCTCCTTGGCTTCGTTTGGACCTCACCGGCACCGGCGCAGGGTCCGGGCCGAGGTAAAGGCGGCGGCGGAGGTCCCGGCGGCGGACCAGGCGAAGGCGGCTTCCAGGAAGCCATTCACCGGCATTTTGCCAGTCATGAGAAGATTAAACGCACGGTGGAACTGACTGACACCGGCTACAAGTCGCGCACCGTGTCCGACGACCCCGAGGTCGCCAAAACCCTGCAGAAGCATGTCAGGGAAATGCGCAAGCGGCTGGGTTCCGGCATGATGATTCGCAGGTGGGATCCGGCGTTCGCGGAACTAGTCGAACACTACAGCGAGATCGATCATGAATTCAAAGAGGTGTCCGGCGGTGTCGAAATGATCGCATCCGGAAAGAACCCGGAGGCCATCAAAGTGGCGCAGAATCATGCCCGAATCGTCAGCGGTTTTGTCGATAAAGGGCCGGAGCAAATGCATGCCACACACCCGCGGGCCCTGGATGCAGCAAAGAACCCGGAGGCCCCGGCGGCGGCACCAGCCTGTCCCGCGGAATGCAAAGAGAAGGCCGGCCCGAAAGCGGCCCCGAAAGCCCCCTGTCCGAAGTGTCAGGACAAGGCGGCCTGCGACAAATGTGAAGAAAAGCCGGCGGCCAAACCAGTCGCCCCGACCGCCCCGGCCAAATGATTTCGCCGGCTTCCCTCTCTACCATCAAAACCCACCGCTGGAATCCTTACCTTGTGGGCGCGCTGATCGGTGTCCTCAGCATCCTCACGTTTTCGCTCGCGGACAAGCCAATCGGCATATCCACCGGCATCGCCCAGGCGGCCGGTGCCTGTGCCGTGCCGGTTATGGGTGCGGAGAGTGTCGCCGCCAACACTTACTGGGCAAAAAAAGCCGTTCCCGCATGGGACTACGGCAGCCTGTTTGTAGTCGGGTCCTTTCTCGGCGCGCTGATCAGTTCGCTGATGAGCCGCAGCTTCAAAATGGAGACCGTTCCGACGGTATGGCGCGAGCAATTCGGACCGTCGGTGGCGAAGCGCCTCATTGCGGCCTTCCTCGGAGGCGTGGTCATCATCTTCGGCGCGCGCCTTGCCGACGGCTGCACCAGCGGACACGGCATCAGCGGTTCGCTTCAGCTGGCTGTCAGCAGCTGGACCTTCTTCCTCGTGATGTTCGCCTCGGGCATCGCCACCGCCTTTGTGATGTTCCGTCGCCGCCGCGCATAACACTTACCCATGATGCACACCGTTTTCGCCTTCATCACCGGACCGGGCCTCCTCTGGGCCGGACTGCTTTTTGGAATCATCTTTGGCATGCTGCTCCATCGCGGCGGCGTCACCGACTACAATGTCATCGTGAATCAGTTTCTGTTTCGCGACTTCACCGTGCTGAAAGTCATGCTCACAGCCATTGTCGTGGGCGGCGTGGGCATCTTCATCCTCCACGGACACCAACTGGCCAATTTTCATATCAAGTCGGCCACCATGCTGGCCGTGGCACTCGGGGCCTTGCTCTTCGGCATCGGCATGGTGATCTACGGCTACTGTCCCGGCACAGGCATCGCCGCGATCGGCACAGGGAAGCTGGACGCGCTCGCCGGCTTCTTCGGCATGATTGCCGGAGCCGGGGCCTACGCCATGAGTTATGACTGGATCGCGGCCAACATCCTGCCCGTGGCCGATCTTGGCAAAATGCGCCTGCCGCAACTGGTCGGCGGACCCGAAGGGGTCTGGTATGCCGGCCTTGCTCTGATGGCGCTCGTTGTCTTCGCTCTGGTAAACCGTTTTCACCGGCATCCAATAGGCTGCTGCACACAGGGGTGATCAATATCCTCCCGCGAAGCCGGAAGGGCATGGAGAGCCATCCAGTCAGCCACATACTCGCCAAGCGGAACTGGACGGTACATCTCGTTAGTCCCGAGTCTCCGCATCGGAGTGGTAAAGGTCCCATTAAACTCAGATTCTGAAAGCTCCCGGACCACGTTGATGATTTAGTGCCGAACGCCCCTCCCCGCCGCGGGGGCAGACATCAGCCAGCTGAGGTTGGGGCCTCCCGATTCGGTACTGGCCATGTATCCCAGCCCCCACCCCGGCGCATCACACCATCATCCCGAGATTCCCCGGCAAATCCTCACCCCCCTCCATCCCCCGCGCACCTGAAATCCACCCGCCCCCCACACCCGCGCCCGTGATGCGGCTTGCCTCCCGCCTCCGCCGCGTCCAACTTCCCGTCCCCGCCATGGACAAAGCCACCAAAGCCTTCCTCTTCGACCTCCTCAATACCCCAAGCCCCACTGGCTTCGAAATGCCCGGCCAGCGCAAATGGGCCGCATGGGTCAAACCCTCCGCGGACGCCGTCGCCTGCGACGCCTACGGCAGCACATGGGCCACTCTCGAAGGAAAATCCCCCTTCAAGGTCATGCTCGAAGCCCACGCCGACGAAATCGGCTTCATGGTCAAGGCCGTCACCAAAGAAGGCTACCTCCACGTCGACAGAATCGGCGGCAGCGACTACGCCACCGCACGCGGCCGCAAACTCGTCTTCCAGGGCGACCTCGGCCCAGTCACCGGCATCATCGGCAATACCGCCATCCACATCCGCGACCGCTCCGGCGGCGAAAAAGCCCCCGAAGTCCACGAACTCTACGTCGATGTCGGCGCTGATTCCGAAAAAGACGTCGCCAAACTCGGCCTCCGCGTCGGCCACCCAGCCGTCTACGCCGACGGCGTCGACGACTTCGGCTCCAACCGTCTCGTCGGCCGCGCCCTCGATAACCGCATCGGCGGCTTCATCATCGCAGAAACCCTCCGCCGTCTCCACAAGGACCGCAAAAAACTCAACTGCACCGTCATCGCCGCCAATTGCGTCCAGGAAGAAATCGGCGGCTACGGCGCCCGCATGCTCACCTACCGTCTCCAGCCAGACGTCGCCGTCTGCCTCGACGTCACCCACGCCACCGACACGCCCGGCATCGAAAAATCCAAACACGGAGCCGTCAAACTCGGCGGCGGTCCCTCCATCACCCACGGCACCTGCTGCCACCCGCTCGTCATCCAGCGGCTCGTCAAAACCGCCGACAAACACTCCATCCCTCTCCAGCACGAATCCTCCTCGCGCTACAGCGGCACCGACACCGACTCGATCTACCACATCCGCGAAGGCACTCCCTCCGCTCTCGTCTCCCTCCCGCTCCGCTACATGCACAGCGTCGTCGAATGCGCCGACCTCTCCGACATCGAACACGTCGTCTCCCTCCTCTCCGCCTTCGTCCTCTCCATCAAACCAGGCGACTCCTTCGCCCAGTCGCTCTAACTTTTCAGCCGTGATCCTTCCCTCAGACGACGACTCCCGTAAACCAGGCGACGACGAACCGCCATGGGGCGGCCAGCCCGGCGATCCCAAACGCCCTCACAAAGGCGATGACGCCAGCCCCGCTGACGACGACGAGGATGAGGAGGATGACGAAGACGATGACGACGAGGAATTCGACGACTCCATCCTCTTCCAGGACGACGAACCAGACGCCGCGTCCTTCCCCGGCGACATGACCGCCGAAGGCTCAGGCATCAAAGCACCCGCCCCTCCAGGCTGGCGCGAGGAACTCCGCGAGGAACTCGACGAATGCATCGACGAACTCGCGGAAATCGAAGACCCCAGCCAGGACTTCGACCCCCCCGACCCTCCCGATCTCTTCACCTTCTACGGCGAACTCGCCGCCCTCCGCAACGAACTCCGCCGCGCCTTCCGCCGTTCCGCCGAAACCGCGGAGAAATTCGGCGGCGCTCTCCAGTCGCTCGCCGCTCACGCCACCGACTCTCCGGCCAGTCTCCCCGTCGCCCTCGCCCTCATCTCCATGGCGGACCGCATCTCCGACATCCCGCCTAACACTCCCCTCTCCTCCGCACTCGAAGCCGCCCTCACCGCCGCAGGAATCTCCCGCGTCCCCACCGCAGGGCTCCCCTTCGACCCCGCCACCATGACCATGGTCGGCACCGCTCCCGCTCCCGACGGCACCGCCAAGGGCACCGTCCTATCAGAATCCTCCCAGGGCTTCCGCAATCGCGACGGTCTCCTCCGCCCAGCCAGCGTCACCGTCGCCGCCTGACTCCCCTGCCCCGCACACCATGGAAGTCCCCTGCCCCTACTGCCGTCACATGGTGCCTCTCCGCCAGCACGAACACTGCCCTCGCTGCGGCTGCGAAATCGCCATGCTCGGCCACATCCTCCAGGCCGCTCACGACTCCCTCCAACTCGGGCTCCTCGCCCTCTACGAAGCCCGCTACACCGACGCCTGCGACCTCGCAGAAGAAGCATGGGGCCTCAAACGCTGCCGCGAAGCCACCGCCATCGGCCTCATGGGCGCGGCCGCCTCCCACGACCCTATCGACATCGCCCGCTGGCTCCGCCGCCGTCGCCGTCTCCGCGAAGGAGCCGCCTGACCGCCCTGACATCCTCGCAAACCCGACACCCCAACGCCCGCGCCCGTTCCCATGGCTCCCGTCCCCTTCCGCGAAGGCATCCTCTGCGTCGTCTCCGGCCCCTCCGGCTGCGGCAAAACCACGCTCTGCAGAAACGCCGCCGCCGTCGAACCCGTCACCTACACCATCTCCTGCACCACCCGCGCCATCCGCCCGGGCGAAACCGACGGCCACGACTACTTTTTCCTCACCCCTGACGAATTCACCCGCCGCATCGACGCCGGTGAATTCCTCGAACACGCCCTCGTCCACGGCCACCACTACGGCACTCTCAAATCCCAGGTCCTCCCTCACCTCGCCGCCGGCCGCGATGTCATCATGGACCTCGATGTCCAGGGCGCCGCCCAACTCCGCGCCTGCCCAGACCCTGCCATCCGCCGCGCCCTCGCCGATGTCTTCATCCTCCTCGAAAACATGGATGACCTCAAAGCCAGACTAGCCGGCCGACGCTCGGAATCCGACGCCCAGCTCGCCCTCCGCCTCTCCAACGCCATCTCGGAAATCAGACACTGGCCCGACTACCGCTACGCCCTCGTCTCCCATTCCCGCGAAGACGACCTCCGCGAATTCCGCGCCATCCTCGCCGCAGAACGCCACCGCTCGTCACGCCTCCGTCTCCCCACCGACTTCTCCCCATGACCCGTAATGTCATCCTCGGCATCTCCGGCTCCATCGCCGCCTTCCGCGCCGCCGACATCGCCAGCCAGCTAACCAAACTCGGCTGCTCCGTCACCGCCGTCATGACCGCCGACGCCCAGGAATTCATCACGCCGCTCACCCTCAAGGTCCTCTCCCGCAACCCGGTCGTCACTTCCCTCTACAACGAAAAAGATTCATGGCACCCCGGCCACATCCAGCTCGCCGACGCCGCCAACCTCCTCCTCATCGCCCCGGCCACCGCCAACGTCCTCGCCAAACTCGC
This sequence comes from Verrucomicrobiales bacterium, assembly GCA_947462995.1. Taxonomy (GTDB): domain Bacteria; phylum Verrucomicrobiota; class Verrucomicrobiia; order Verrucomicrobiales; family V1-33; genus V1-33. The sequence goes on from CANHUG010000054.1 coordinate 12,106, forward strand.
CCACGGCATCGCCGATGACGCCCTCTCCGCCATCGCCCTCGCCACCCGCGCCCCCATCCTCATCGCCCCAGCCATGAACGGCCACATGTGGCTCCACCCTGCCACCGTCCGCAACACCGCCACGCTCCGCTCGTGGGGCCACCAATTCATCGGCCCCGACGACGGTCTCCTCTCCTGCGGCTACGAAGGCATCGGGCGTCTCTCCCCAGTCACAGACATCGTCAACCAAGCCATCCACATCCTCTCCCGATCCCCCTCCTCTCCTCCCTCCCCTCCCCAACCGCCCTGATTTCTCCCCCATCTCTCTTCGGTTTTTAGGCTTGAGCGGGGCCCCTCCCCCATGCGAACATCGGATTTTCCCGTAGTCCCTTCCAAGGATTCCTCCAACCCCATCGCCCAGCCTCCCTTCACTCTCTCCTTTCCCTATTCCTTTCCCACTTCCTTTCCTCTCATGAAACCCATCCGCTTCCCCCATCTCCTCCTCATCTCCTCCCTCGCGGCCCTCCCAGCCACCGCAGACACCGTCAAACTCAAGAACGGCAAGGTCTACGAAGGCACCGCCACCGAACGCGGCGACGTCATCGACATCGAAATCCCCATGGGCAAAATCATCGACCATCAGACCGTCAAAAAGTCCGACGTCGCCGAATTCACCAAAACCCTCCCGGACGAAAAAGAAGCCGCTGACCTCGCCTCCCTCGTCCCCACCGCCGACGCCCTCACCGCCGCCGACTACGAAAAAACCCTCAAGGACAAGGTCGACCCCTTCCTCAAAAAATACCCCGTCAGCAAGTTCCGCCCCAAAGTCGACGCCATCGCCAAAACCCTCCGCGACGAACTCGCCAAAACCAAAGCCGGTGACGTCAAACTCGACGGCCAATGGCTCCCAGCTGCCGAACTCAAGTGGAACGACTACAACGTCAAGGCCCTCCGCCTCCTCATCCAGCTCCGCTCCCAGCTGAAGGCCAAGAAGCCCATGGACGCCTACCAGAGCTTCGCCAAAATCGAATCCTCTCACGTCGCCTCCACCGCCTACCCAAAGGCCGCCGCGGAAATCTCCAAGGCCATTAAGGACCTCGTCGCCTCCCTCAACGCCGCCGCCGCTGAACAACCAGCCAAAGCCGCCGAACGCGCCGCCTCCCTCAAATCCCTCACCCAGGACAAAGTCGCCAGCGTCGAAGCCGCCATCGCCGCCGAAATCACCGCCTTCAAAGCCAAGGTCGAAGAAGAAAAATCCCGCAAGGTCCCCGTCACTTCCTTCTACCCCTACGACCTCAATTCCATCAAGGAATCCATCTCCGGCACCGAAAAGGAAATCACCAGACTCGCCGCCCTCGACCTCACTAAACTCACCGCCGCCAGCACCAAATTCCAGGCCGGCCTCAAAGACTTCTCCGAAAAAGCCTTCCAATCCGCCAAAAGTAACTTCGAAGACGCCGTCAAGGCCTACCCGAACGACACGTTCGTCAAAAAAATGGCCGCCGATGCCAAGCTAGCCGCCGAAAACGCCGCCCGCAACGCTTCCTCCGCCACCATCCCAGGCACCTCAGCCGCCGCCGTCACCCCAGCCGCCAACCCGCTCCCGGCCTCCGGCGCAGTCCCCGCCGCACCCACCCCGGCCCCCAAACCAGCCCCAGCCAAAACCGAGGCTCCCAAACCAGCCCCCTCCCCAGCGACCGTCGCTGACCCTAACCCCGTCTCCGAACCAGAACCGGAATCCAACCTCCCGCTCTTCCTAGGCGGCGGTGCCGGCCTCCTCTTCCTCGTCGCCATCCTCGCCAAATTCCTCGGCAAGAAAAAATCCGAAGACTGATCCTCATCCGGAACATTCCCCCGGATCCCACCTCCAATCATGTCCAGCGCGCGCACCGCCTCCATCGTCCGCAAGACCGCGGAAACCGATATCTCCCTCTCTGTCACCATCGACGGCTCCGGCCGCGCCGATGTCCAGACAGGCATCGGCTTCTTCGACCACATGCTCACGCTCCTCGCCAAGCATAGTCTCATGGACCTCACGGTGCGCGCGCAAGGCGACCTCCACGTCGACTTCCACCACACCGTCGAAGACACCGGCATCGTCCTCGGCCAGGCCCTCCGCAACGCCCTCGGCGACAAACGCGGCATCGTCCGCTACGGCTGGGCCTACCTCCCCATGGACGAAACCCTCGCCCGCGTCGCCGTCGACCTCAGCGGCCGCTCGTTCCTCGAATGCCGCATCCCCCACGCCGCCCCTTCCATCGGCCTCTTCCCCTTCCAACTCGTCGAAGAATTCCTCCGCGGCTTCTCCCACGCCATCCTCGCTAACGTCCACGTCGAAATCCTCTACGGCCGCGACTCCCACCACATGGCCGAAGCCATCTTCAAAGGCCTCGCCCGCGCCCTCGACGCCGCCATGAAAATCGACCCCCGCGTCTCCGGCGTCCCCTCCACCAAGGACCTGCTCTAGCCGCACGATGAAACCAGGCATCATCGACTACGGCGGCGGCAATCTCCAAAGCGTCCGCAACGCCCTCCACGCCCTCGGCCACGACCCCATCCTCGTCCGCCAACCCGACGACCTCCGCTCCGTCAACGCCCTCGTCTTCCCAGGCCAGGGTGCCTTCGGCGACTGCATGGCCGCACTCCACCGCCAGAACCTCGCCACCGCCCTCACCGACTGGATCCGCGCCGACCAGCCGTTCTTCGGCATCTGCATCGGCTACCAGGTCCTCTTCGAATCCAGTGACGAAAACCCGGACACTCAGGGCCTCGGCATCTTCAAAGGCAAGGTCGTCCGCTTCCCCTCCCGACCAGGCCTCAAGGTCCCCCACATGGGCTGGAACCGCACGACCCTCACCGACCCGCTCCACCCGGCATGGGCCAATCTCGGCCCAGACCCGTTCTTCTACTTCGTCCACTCGTTCTACCCGGCCCCGCTCGACAACTCCATCGTCGCCGC